>NZ_JABWRG010000089.1:0-21488 GCF_014268825.1 Pseudomonas sp. SWRI51
TCGCAGCCCTTTCGCGACACAAGGCCGCTCCTACACAATCAAAAGCGACTTGCCCGAAACCATAGAATCTCCCACAGAGATCTGGGCAACACCTCGATATCTCGGTTGTGCGCGATCTTTGTGGGAGCTGGCGACAGCCTGCGATGAGGCCGGAACAAGCAAGCACAGAACTGCGCCCGGCAACACCATAGTGAAAGCCAGGCGACTACGGGTCAGTGCAGCCCTAGCACATCCTGCATGTCGTACAGCGCAGGCGCACGCCCATCGAGCCATAGCGCAGCACGCACCGCGCCCTTGGCGAAGGTCATGCGGCTGGAGGCCTTGTGGGTGATCTCGACGCGTTCGCCATCGGCGGCAAACAGCACGGTGTGATCGCCGACCACATCGCCCGCCCGCACCGTGGCAAAGCCGATGGTCTGCCGCTCACGCGCACCGGTCTGCCCTTCGCGGCCATAAACAGCCACTTCGCGCAGATCACGACCCAACGCCTGAGCAACCACCTCACCCATGCGCAGCGCAGTGCCCGACGGCGCATCGACCTTGTGCCGGTGGTGGGCTTCGAGAATCTCGATATCCACGTCATCACCCAGCACGCGAGCAGCCGTATCAAGCAGTTTCAGGCACAGGTTCACACCCACACTGAAGTTGGCCGCAAAGACGATCGGAATCTCTTTGCCCGCCTCTTCCAGCAGGTGCTTTTCTTCAGCACTGAAACCGGTCGTACCGATCACCATGGCCTTGCCCGCCTTGCGGCAGAACGCCAGGTTTTTCAGCGTGACCGACGGGTGAGTGAAGTCGATCAGCACATCGAACTCATCAACCACCTTGGCCAGGTCATCGACAATCGGCACGCCGATGCGGCCAAGGCCTGCCAGCTCGCCCGCGTCAGCACCGACCAAGGTGCTGTCGGGGCGGTGGATGGCGGCGGTCAGGCCGGCTTTGGGCGCTTGCTGCTGCACCGCTTCGATCAGCACCTTGCCCATGCGCCCGGCGGCGCCCATCACTGCAATACGTCGCATAGCCTGTTCCTTGTCAGAGATCGCCGAAGAAGCGCTTCACGCCTTCGAACCAGCCACTGGCCTTGGGCGAGTGGGAGCTGTCGCCTTCGAGCGAGTCACGCAGCTCTTCGAGCAGCTCGCGCTGACGGCGGCTGAGGTTGACCGGGGTCTCGACCGCAACGCGGCACAGCAGGTCGCCCGCACCACCACCACGCACCGGCGCCACACCCTTGCCGCGCAGACGGAACTGCTTGCCGGTCTGGGTGCCTTCCGGGATCTTCAACTTCACCCTGCCATCGAGGGTCGGCACTTCCAGCTCGCCGCCCAGGGCCGCGTCGGTGTAGCTGATCGGCACTTCGCAGTACAGATGCTTGCCATCACGCTGGAAGATCGCGTGCTCACGCACACTGATGACCACGTACAGGTCGCCGGTCGGGCCGCCATGGGCACCCGCCTCGCCTTCGCCCGACAGGCGAATGCGGTCACCGGTATCGACGCCAGCTGGCACCTTGACCGACAGCGTCTTGTATTCCTCGACGCGGCCTTCGCCGTTGCACGAGCCACACGGGTCGGTAATGATTTTGCCCTGGCCATGGCAGCGCGGGCAGGTTTGCTGCACCGAGAAGAAGCCCTGCTGCATGCGCACCTGGCCGATACCGCCGCAGGTTGGGCAAGTCGAAGGCGTCGAGCCCTTCTTGGCACCGGAGCCGTCGCACGGCGCGCAGTTGACCAGGGTTGGGACACGAATGCTGACCGTGGTGCCGCGCACGGCTTCTTCGAGGTTCAGCTCAAGGGTGTAGCGCAGGTCGCTGCCGCGCTGGGCACCGCCACGACCACCACCGCGGCCACCGCCACCGAAGAAGTCGCTGAACACGTCACCGAAGATATCCGAGAAGTTGGCGCCACCGAAACCTGCACCGCCGCCGCCCATGCTCTGGTCGACGCCGGCGTGGCCGTACTGGTCGTAGGCTGCGCGCTTGCTCGGGTCAGACAGCACTTCATAGGCCTCAGCGGCCTCTTTGAACTTGTCTTCGGATTCTTTATCGCCCGGGTTGCGGTCCGGGTGGAGTTTCATCGCCAGACGGCGATAGGCCTTCTTCAGGTCGTCGGCACCGGCGCCACGCTCGACACCCAGGACCTCATAAAAATCACGCTTGGACATAGGTCATTTGCACTCTTGGGGTGTTTGGCACCGGCGCGCAGCTGTCGCGCCGTGCCGTCAACACCTGCCGCCATACGCGAATGCGCCCAGACAGATGCTGTAAAAATTCTCGTATTCCAGACACGCCAACGCGGGAGCAAGCCCCCGCGCGGCGACATCCTACCAGTTCAGCGGCAATTACCACTGAACTGGCCGACAACATGCAGGGATTACTGCTTGTTGTTGTCTTTCACTTCTTCGAACTCGGCATCAACCACGTCATCGTGCTTGGCTTCAGGCTCGGCCTGCTGGGCGCCGCCCTGTGGCTGTTCGGCCTGTTGCTCGGCGTACATCTTCTGGGCAACCGGGGCCGAAACCTTGGACAGCTCCTCGACCTTGGCCTCGATGGCAGCCTTGTCGTCGCCTTTCAGAGCGGCTTCCAGGGCAACCACGGCCGCTTCGATAGCGGTTTTCTCTTCGGCAGTGGCCTTGTCGCCAGCGTCGGTAACCATCTTGCGGGTCGAGTGCACCAGCGCGTCACCCTGGTTACGGGCAGCGGCCAGCTCTTCGAACTTGCGGTCCTCCTCGGCGTTGGCCTCGGCGTCACGCACCATGCGCTCGATTTCTTCGTCCGACAGGCCCGAGTTGGCCTTGATCACGATCGACTGCGACTTGCCGGTGGCCTTGTCTTTGGCGCTGACGTGCAGGATGCCGTTGGCGTCGATGTCGAAGGTCACTTCGATCTGCGGTACACCGCGTGGAGCTGGCGGAATATCGGCCAGGTCGAACTTGCCCAGCGACTTGTTGCTGGTGGCTTGCTTGCGCTCGCCCTGCAGCACGTGAATGGTCACGGCGCCTTGGTTGTCATCGGCAGTCGAGAACACCTGCGACTTCTTGGTCGGGATGGTGGTGTTTTTCTCGATCAGCGGAGTCATCACGCCGCCCATGGTTTCGATACCCAGGGTCAGCGGGCTGACGTCCAGCAGCAGCACGTCCTTCACGTCACCGGCCAGTACCGCACCCTGGATGGCAGCACCCATGGCCACGGCTTCGTCCGGGTTGACGTCCTTGCGCGCTTCTTTACCGAAGAAGTCGGCAACGGCTTTCTGCACCATTGGCATACGGGTCTGGCCACCGACCAGGATCACGTCATCGATCTTGCTGACGTCGATGCCGGCGTCTTTCAGTGCGATGCGGCAAGGCTCGATGGTGCGCTGAACCAGGTCTTCGACCAGCGATTCCAGCTTGGCGCGGGAAATCTTCACGTTCAGGTGCTTGGGACCGGTGGCATCTGCGGTGATGTACGGCAGGTTGACGTCGGTCGACTGGGCCGAGGACAGCTCGATCTTGGCTTTTTCAGCGGCCTCTTTCAGGCGCTGCAGGGCCAGCGGATCGTTCTTCAGGTCCATGCCGGACTCTTTCTTGAACTCGTCCACGAGGTAGTCGATCAGGCGCATGTCGAAGTCTTCGCCACCCAGGAAGGTGTCGCCGTTGGTAGCCAGTACTTCAAACTGGTGCTCACCGTCGACTTCGGCGATTTCGATCACGGACACGTCGAAGGTACCGCCACCCAGGTCATAAACGATGACAGTGTGGTCGCCCTTGGCTTTGTCCATGCCGTACGCCAGTGCAGCGGCGGTCGGCTCGTTGATGATGCGCTTGACGTCCAGGCCCGCGATGCGGCCGGCGTCTTTGGTAGCCTGACGCTGGCTGTCGTTGAAGTAGGCCGGCACGGTGATGACCGCTTCGGTCACGGGCTCGCCGAGGTAATCTTCGGCGGTTTTCTTCATTTTTTTCAGGACTTCGGCGCTGATTTGCGGCGGAGCCATTTTCTGGCCGTTGACCTCAACCCAGGCGTCACCGTTGTCAGCCTTGGCGATCTTGTACGGCACCATCTGGATGTCTTTCTGCACGACCTGCTCTTCGAAGCGGCGGCCGATCAGGCGCTTTACCGCGAACAGGGTGTTGTGCGGGTTGGTCACAGCCTGGCGCTTGGCCGACTGACCTACCAGGATTTCGCCATCGTTGGCGTAGGCCACGATCGAAGGCGTGGTACGCGCGCCTTCGGCGTTCTCGATGACTTTGACGTTACCGTTTTCGAGGATGGAAACGCACGAGTTGGTGGTCCCCAGGTCGATACCGATGATTCTGCCCATGTTGATTCTCCCGAAACTTGAATTAGGTGGCAGCGGCTACAGTGGCCAACTGCGGTAATACTTGAGTGCTTGACACCTAGATGGGGGTGCCCAGAAAGATTTCAAGCCTTCTCGTTGATCGAAGGCTGCGCTGCGGCCGGCGCCTTGCTGACCACCACCATGGCGGGGCGCAGCAGGCGGCCATTGAGCAGGTAGCCCTTCTGGAACACATTCAGCACGCTGTTCGGCTCTACGTCGGCGCTTTCCTGCATGGCCATCGCCTGGTGGTGCTCGGCGTTGAACGGCTGGCCGTGCGGGTCGATGGCTTCGAGGTTGTAGCGTTTGAGGGTGTCCTGGAACATCTTCAGGGTCAGTTCGACACCTTCGCGGATCTTCTTGACGTGCTCGTCATCGGCGCTGGAGTGAGCCAGTGCCAGTTCCAGGCTGTCGATCACCGGCAGCAGGTCGCTGGAAAACTTCTCCAGGGCGAACTTGTGTGCCTTCTCGACATCCTGTTCAGCGCGGCGACGCACGTTCTGCAGGTCAGCCACGGCGCGCAGGGACTGGTCCTTGGCGGCCGCCAGCTGCTCCTCGAGCTCGAGGACGCGGGTGTCTGCAGACGCTGCACCGGCTTCTTCGGGATTAAGGTTCTTCTCATCCAGCTGTTCGTCAGCCATAAGGTTTCTCCTGCGCAATTTGTCTTGGGCGAGCCAGGCTCACCATGTCTTGCCGGCTATATGGGGTCAGAAAAATCAGCTTCAAGGGGCAATGTGCTTTTCTGCATTCGCCAGACGGGCATTGTCAGCAGGCGCAAAACCACTGTATAAATAACCAGACCTCAGCTTTCGGGAGCCGCCCTCATGCTGCTGCACCTGTCCATTCACAACTACGCCATCGTCGAACACCTCGACCTCGAACTCGCCCGCGGCATGTCCGTGATCACGGGCGAAACCGGCGCAGGCAAATCGATCATGCTCGACGCCCTGGGCCTGGCCCTTGGCGACCGCGCCGACAGCGGCGTGGTGCGCCCCGGTGCAGACAAGGCAGACATCCTCGCCACCTTCGACCTGGGCGACATCCCCGAAGCGCACACCTGGCTGGCCGAGCGCGACCTCGAAAGCGACGGCCCGTGCATCCTGCGCCGGGTCATCACCGCCGAGGGCCGCAGCCGTGGCTATATCAACGGTACGCCGTGCCCGCTGGCCGACCTCAAGGCCCTGGGCGAGCTGCTGATCGACATCCACAGCCAGCACGAACACCAGTCGCTGCTCAAAACCGACACCCACCGCCGCCTGCTCGACGAGTACGCCGGCGCCATCGACCTGGCCCGCCAGGTGCAACTGGCTGCCAAACGCTGGAACCAGACCCGCCTCGAACGCGACCGTCTGAGCAATTCCGGTGATGAGCAGCGCGCCCGCCACCAACTGCTCAGCTATCAGCTCGAAGAGCTGGACAACCTGGGCCTTGGCGAAAACGAGCTGGAGCAACTGGAGCAGGAGCACAAGAACCTGACCAACGCCGAGGCGCTGTTCGGCATCTGCCGCCAGGTCATCGACCAGTGCAGCGAAAGCGACTCGGGCAACGTGCTCAGCGCCCTGACCGTCAGCCTTAACCGCCTGACCGCCGTCACCAACTCGCCCAAGGCCCTGAGCGAAGCCGTGACGCTGATCGCCAGCGCGCAAATCCAGGTAGAAGAAGCCGTCGGCGAGCTCAATCGCTTCCTCGACCACTTCGATGCCGACCCACTGCGCCTGCAGGCACTCGAAGAGCGGCTAGACACCATCTACACCCTGGCCCGCAAACACCGCGTGCACCCCACCGAGCTGCCGCACCTGCAGCAGCGCCTGATGGAAGAAATAGAAGGCCTCAACGCCTGCGATGAATCCATCGAACGCCTCGGCGAAGAGCTGGCTGCTTATGCCCAGCACTATAAAGAGAAGGCAGGCGAGCTGAGCGCACTGCGCCAACAGGCTGCCAAGCAGTTGGCCGGCGCCGTCGAGCAGGAGATCCAGCGCCTGGGCATGCCGGGCGGGCGCTTCTGCATCGAGCTGACAGCGTTCGAGCACAACGACCTGTCGCCCCATGGCCTGGAGCAGATTGAACTGCTGGTCAGCGCCAACCCCGGGCAACCGCTCAAGGCATTGGCCAAGGTAGCATCGGGCGGCGAGCTGTCGCGGATCAGCCTGGCGATCCAGGTGATTACTGCACAGACCTCACGCATCCCTACCCTGGTGTTCGACGAAGTGGACGTAGGCATCGGCGGCCCGACTGCCGAAATCGTCGGCCAGTTGCTACGCCGACTTGGCGAGCGCGGCCAGGTGCTGACCGTGACCCACTTGCCGCAAGTGGCGGCGCAGGGGCATCACCACTTGTTCGTGCACAAGGTGCGCAACAGCGACACGACTCACACCGCCGTTACCAGCCTGGGCAAACGTGAGCGGGTGGAGGAAGTGGCGCGGATGCTGGGTGGTATCGACCTGACCAAGGAGTCCTTGGCCCACGCGCGCAAGATGGTCGTAACCACCAAGGCCTAACCAAACGCACCCGCGTGTAGGAGCGGCCTTGTGTCGCGAAAGGGCCGCAAAGCGGCCCCAAGATTCAAGCGTACAAGCAACAATCGCCGGGGCCGCTTCGCAGCCCTTTCGCGACACAAGGCCGCTCCTACAGGGCGTAGCTTGAACGGGCCAGCAAAAAGCACAAAGGCGACCCTAAGGTCGCCTTTGTCATTCATATCGAGCGTAATCGTTACTTCTTTTTACGCACATAGAGGACCAGATTGTGGTCCACCAGCTCGAAGCCGTGCTCGGTTACGATCTCTTTCTGGCGCCGCTCAATCTCGGCATCCATGAACTCGATGACCTCGCCGCTCTCCACGTCGACCATGTGGTCGTGGTGGCCGCCGTCAGCCAGCTCGAACACCGCATGGCCGCCGTCGAAGTTGTGGCGAACCACCAGGCCCGCCGCCTCGAACTGGGTCAGGACGCGATACACGGTCGCCAGGCCCACGTCCTCGCCAGCCTCCATCAGTGCCTTGTAGACATCCTCGGCACTCATGTGACGCTGCTCGGTAGAGTCGAGCATCTGAAGAATCTTGACTCGAGGCAGGGTCACCTTGAGGCCGGCTTTGCGTAATTCGCTATTTTCAACCATGGTCAGCTTTCTCGCCGATGCTGCTTCGCAGCTTCTCTTAATACGGGTATGATCGGGGTTTACGTTGTCCAGCCAAGATAGTGGAAGTCGCCCACCGATGCAAAACACCAAGCTCTTGCTAACCAGCCTCACCCTAGTGGGACTGCTCGCACTCGCCGGTTGCTCGTTTCCCGGGGTTTACAAAATCGACATCCAGCAGGGCAATGTCGTCACGCAGGACATGATAGACCAATTGCGTCCGGGAATGACCCGACGGCAAGTAAGGTTTATCATGGGCAACCCCCTGCTCCAGGACACCTTCAACACCAATCGCTGGGATTATCTCTACAGCCTGCAGCCTGGCGGCGGTCAGCGCCAGCAAGAGCGCATGAGCATTTTCTTCAACGACAGCGACCAACTGGTCAACCTGGCAGGCGACTTCATGCCAGGCGTCAGCCGCGACCAGGAAATCCTCGGTGGCAGCGGCGACACCAGCGTCAGCCCGGCGCAACAGCCTGGCCAGCCAGCCGAGAAACCGGCCAAGGCAGGTTCGCTGGAAGACTCGATCCAGAAAGAGATCGACACCATCGAAACCACCCCAGTGCCAACCCCCGCCCCGCTGGAAACCTCGCCGCAATAAATTGCAGGCGCAGACAAAAAAGCCCGGACACTGTCCGGGCTTTTTTATTTCAGCGCTTCAGCCGTAGAGTTGCTTGGCTCGCTGGCAGAACGCATCGACCATGGTGTTGGCCGCCTGGTTGAACAGCGGCCCAAGCGTTGCCCGCACCAGGGCGCCGGCATAGTCGAACGACAGGTCCAGGCTGATCTTGCAGGCCTTGTCGCCCAGTGGCTTGAACACCCACACGCCATGCAGTTGCGAGAACGGCCCCTCTTCCAGGTTCATCTCGATGGATTGCCCCGGCACCAGCACATTGCGGGTAACGAACTGCTGGCTCATGCCGCCTTTGGCCACTTCAAGCTTGGCGCGCATGTGCGTCTCACCGGCCTCAAGCACTGTGGAAGCCGAGCACCAGGGCAAAAATTCGGGGTAGCTGGCCACGTCGTTGACCAGGTCGTACAGCGCCTGGGCGGGGTATGGCAGCAGGGCCGAGCGTTGAATATGGGTAGTCATCCAGGCGTCACTTCCAAACGGGGCGGCGGCGCTTCACAGCACCTCGAAAACGGTTCTGAGCAACAGAACAAGGCCTGTATTGTCCGGGATTCGTCCTACAGGCTCAAGCACACCTAAAGGCCGTAGCCGAGGACGCAGTGACTGCCTATAATGCGGCCCCTATGGCTAAGCAAAAGAAACATCCGACCGGGACCATCGCGCAGAACAAAAAAGCGCGACACGATTACTTCATCGAACACAAGTTCGAGGCCGGGCTGGTCCTGTCCGGTTGGGAAGTAAAGAGCCTGCGGGCCGGCAAGGCACACCTGACCGACAGCTATGTACTGCTGAAGGATGGTGAAGCCTGGCTGTTCGGCAGCCATATCACCCCGCTGACCACCGCCAGCACACACGTCATCGCCGACCCCATCCGTAGCCGCAAGCTGCTGCTGAACAAGCGCGAGCTTGAACGCATTGAAGCGGCCGTGGCGCAGAAGGGTTACACGTGCGTGGCGATGTCGCTGTTCTGGAGCAAGCACCTGATCAAGTGCGAAATTGCACTGGGCAAGGGCAAGAAGGAGTTCGACAAGCGCGACACCGTGCGCGAACGCGACTCCAACCGCGAGCTGCAGCGCACCATGCGCAACAAGGGCAAGGAAGAGTAACTTCCTGCACGGCGCATACCCTTGTGGGAGCGGGCTTGCCCCGCGATGGCCAGCAGGTCAGGTTGAGTTGCCTGAACTGGCGCTATCGCGGGGCAAGCCCGCTCCCACAAAAAGCAAAGCACTGCGCCCTCTGAAGCACATCAACACGCCTCAACGCGCTTCAGTGCCCGCTACGCCGCTCCGAGCGCGCCACGCGCTGCGCCTCTTGCTGCGCTTCCTGCAGCACTTCCTGCACATACAGAATGTGCCGGCTGGACACCTCCCGCGCCTCGTCGGCTCGCCCCTGCACAATCGCCTCGTACAACTCGCGGTGCTGACTGATCAGCATGTCGCGCGTTTCTGTGCGCTGGCGGTACATCCCACCAATGTTGGTTACCACGTTGCGCTTGAGCAGGTCGAACAACCCGCGGATGGTATGCAACAGCACCGCGTTATGGCTGGCCTCGGCAATCGCCAGGTGAAAACTCGCATCGGCGACGCCCTCCTCCGCCCGGCTGACTTCATCAGCGCGGTTGTAGCAGTCCTGCAGCGCATCAAACGCCACCTTCAGCCGCTCACGGTCCGCCGCCGTAGCACGCTGGGCCGCGTAATAGGCGCATGACGCCTCAAGCGTATGGCGAAACTCCAGCAAGTCACGCTGCGCCTCGGGGCTGCCTTCGAGCAACTTCAGCAGCGGGTCACTGAAGGTCGAACCCAGCGCCTCAGCCACATAGTTGCCGCCGCCCTGACGGCTGACCAGCAGCCCCTTGGCCACCAGCTTCTGGATGGCCTCGCGCAGCGACGGGCGCGATACGCCAAACTGCTCGGCCAAGGTGCGCTCGGCCGGCAGGCGCTGGCCCGAAGTCAGCGTGCCTTCCAGAATCATCCCTTCCAACCGATCGACAATGTCGTCGGACAGGCGCCGTTGGCGGACCTGATCAAAAACCATCACATGCTCTCCACAAACCCCGGAAGTCCTGAGCCGGGGGCGCCTATTCTGCGCCTAACCGGCCAGCACCGACACCATCAGATGGCGAAATTCATCCGCCATCAGATGCCCGCCCATCGGCCTGCGACCAAAGTTTCTAACGAGACAAATTGACACACCCATCGGCAGGCTTTTAACCTAGCGACCAGCCATTGTAAATTGGTCTTACCAATTATCCAATGCCAGTGCTGACCAACAACAATTAGGGGCCACCCCATATGCAAACCTGGCAACAACTCTATTCCCCACTCGGTAGCCTCGGCCTGTCCGCACTGGCGGCGGTCGTCCCCATCGTGTTCTTCTTCCTTGCCCTCGCCGTGTTCCGCCTCAAAGGCCACGTCGCCGGCAGCATTACCTTGGGCCTTTCGATTCTGGTGGCGATCTTTGCCTTCCAGATGCCGGTAGACATGGCCCTGGCTGCCGCAGGCTATGGCTTCCTCTACGGCCTGTGGCCCATTGCCTGGATCATCGTTGCCGCGGTGTTCCTCTACAAACTCACCGTCAAAAGCGGCCAGTTCGAAGTCATCCGCAGCTCGGTGCTGTCGATCACCGACGACCAGCGCCTGCAAGTGCTGCTGATCGGCTTCTGCTTCGGTGCCTTCCTTGAAGGCGCAGCCGGCTTCGGCGCCCCCGTGGCCATCACCGCCGCGCTGCTGGTGGGCCTGGGCTTCAACCCACTGTACGCCGCCGGCCTGTGCCTGATCGCCAACACCGCACCGGTGGCCTTCGGCGCGCTGGGCATCCCGATCATCGTGGCCGGCCAGGTCACCGGCATCGACGCCTTCCACATCGGCGCCATGACCGGCCGCCAGCTGCCGCTGCTGTCGTTGTTCGTGCCGTTCTGGCTGGTGTTCATGATGGACGGCCTGCGCGGCGTCAAGGAAACCTGGCCCGCCGCCCTGGTGGCCGGCCTGAGCTTCGCCGTCACCCAGTACTTCACCTCCAACTTCATCGGCCCAGAGCTGCCCGACATCACCTCGGCACTGGCCAGCCTGATCTGCCTGACCTTGTTCCTGAAAGTCTGGCAGCCCAAGCGTTCGTTCGCCGAAGCCAAAGGCAGCGTTGGCGCTGCCGTGGTGCAACCTAGCGGCAGCCAGCCGACCCCGTACAGCCTGGGCGAAATCTTCAAAGCCTGGTCGCCGTTCTTGATCCTCACTGTGCTGGTGACCATCTGGACGCTCAAGCCCTTCAAGGCCGCGTTCGCCCCAGGCGGCGCGATGTACAACTTCGTGTTCAACTTCGCCATCCCCCACCTTGACCAACTGGTGATCAAGACCGCACCGATCGTCGCTGCCCCCACCGCCATGCCGGCCGTGTTCAAGCTCGACCCGATCTCGGCCACCGGTACTGCCATTTTCCTCTCGGCACTGATCTCGATGCTGGTGCTGAAGATCAACTTCAAAACTGGTCTGACCACTTTGAAAGAGACCTTCTGGGAACTGCGCTGGCCGATCCTGTCGATTGGCATGGTGCTGGCCTTCGCCTTCGTCACCAACTACTCGGGCATGTCCTCGACCATGGCCCTGGTGCTGGCCGGCACTGGCGCTGCGTTCCCGTTCTTCTCGCCGTTCCTCGGCTGGCTGGGCGTGTTCCTGACCGGTTCAGATACCTCGTCCAACGCACTGTTTGGTTCGCTGCAAGCCACCACCGCGCACCAGATCGGCGTCAGCGACACCCTGCTGGTTGCCGCCAACACCAGCGGCGGCGTGACCGGCAAGATGATCTCGCCGCAGTCCATCGCCGTGGCCTGCGCCGCCACCGGCCTGGTCGGCAAGGAATCGGACCTGTTCCGCTTCACGGTCAAGCACAGCCTGTTCTTCGCCACCATCGTTGGCGTGATCACGCTGGTGCAGGCTTACTGGCTGACCGGCATGCTGGTTCATCACTAAAGTGAAAGGGGCCGGGCGCCGTTGCGCGCCCGGCAACACCTTCAACCCACGCTGCGAGAATCCATGATTATTTCCGCCTCCACCGACTATCGCGCCGCGGCCCAACGCAAGCTGCCCCCTTTCCTGTTCCACTACGCCGACGGCGGCGCCTACGCCGAACACACCCTGCGCCACAACGTTTCCGACCTTGCCAGCATCGCCCTGCGTCAGCGCGTGCTGAAAAACATGTCGGAACTGAGCCTTGAGACGCGGCTGTTCGACGAAACCCTGAGCATGCCGGTGGCCCTCGCCCCGGTCGGCCTGACCGGCATGTACGCCCGCCGCGGCGAAGTGCAGGCCGCCCGCGCCGCCGCCGAGCACGGCATCCCGTTCACAATGTCGACGGTGTCGGTATGCCCGATTGAAGAGGTCGCGCCGGCCATCAACCGGCCGATGTGGTTCCAGCTGTACGTGCTCAAAGACCGCGGCTTCATGCGCAACGCCCTGGAGCGCGCCAAGGCCGCCGGCGTGAAAACCCTGGTGTTCACTGTCGACATGCCCGTGCCCGGCGCCCGCTACCGCGACGCCCACTCCGGCATGAGCGGCGCCAACGGCCCGCTGCGCCGCATGCTGCAAGCCATGACCCACCCCGAATGGGCCTGGGACGTCGGCGTGATGGGCCGCCCGCACGACCTGGGCAACATCTCCAAATACCGGGGCAACCCCACGGGCCTGGCCGACTACATCGGCTGGCTGGGGGCCAACTTCGACCCGTCGATTTCGTGGAAAGACCTTGAGTGGATCCGCGAATTCTGGGACGGCCCGATGATCATCAAAGGCATCCTCGATGCCGACGACGCCCGCGATGCGGTCAAGTTCGGCGCCGACGGCATCGTCGTCTCCAACCACGGCGGCCGCCAGCTCGACGGCGTGCTGTCCAGCGCCCGTGCGCTGCCAGCCATTGCCGATGCGGTCAAAGGCGACATCAAGATCCTCGCCGACTCCGGCATCCGCAGCGGCCTGGACGTGGTGCGCATGATCGCCATGGGCGCCGACACCGTGCTTATCGGCCGCGCCTTCCTTTATGCACTGGCGGTCCACGGCCAGGCCGGCGTGAAAAACCTGCTGGAGCTGTTCGAGAAAGAAATGCGCGTGGCCATGGTGCTGACCGGCGCCAAGTCCATCAGCGAGATCACCCGCGACTCGCTGGTCCGCGAACTGGGCGCCTGAGCGCCCGCCCCCGATTCCGCCTGAATGACCGGGGCACGCCGCGCGCCAGACGCGGTGGCCCCGCGAGGAGACTGCATGAGCCTGCCCGCCGCGTTCCTGCGTGACGCCGAGCGCCTGATCCCCGCCGAACGCCGCTTCGACGACCCCACCTCGACCCTGGCCTTCGGCACCGATGCCAGCTTCTACCGGCTGATCCCCAAGCTGGTGGTGCGCGTCGAATCCGAGGACGAAGTGGTCGCGCTGATCCAACTGGCCCAGCGCGAGCGCGTGCCGGTGACCTTCCGCGCCGCCGGCACCAGTTTGTCTGGCCAGGCCATCAGTGATTCGGTGCTGATCGTGCTCGGTGACAACTGGAACGGCCGAGAGATACGCGGCCAGGGCGAACAGATCCGCCTGCAGCCCGGCGTCATCGGCGCCCAGGCCAACGCCTGGCTGGCCCCGTACGGGCGCAAGATCGGCCCCGACCCCGCCTCGATCAACGCCTGCAAGATCGGCGGCATCGTCGCCAACAACGCCAGCGGCATGTGCTGCGGCACC
Source organism: Pseudomonas sp. SWRI51 (assembly GCF_014268825.1). NCBI lineage: Bacteria > Pseudomonadati > Pseudomonadota > Gammaproteobacteria > Pseudomonadales > Pseudomonadaceae > Pseudomonas > Pseudomonas sp. SWRI51. The sequence continues at coordinate 13,782 of NZ_JABWRG010000089.1, forward strand.
GCGCAGAACACCTACCACACCCTCGCCGGCCTGCGCCTGGTGCTGGCCGACGGCACCCGCCTGGACAGCGAAGACCCCGCCAGCGTCGCCGCCTTCGAACACAGCCACGCCAGCCTGCTCGAAGCCCTTGCCCGGTTGGGCCGCGAAACCCGCGCCAACACCGAACTGGCCGACCGCATCCGCCACAAATACCGGCTGAAAAACACCACCGGTCTGTCGCTGAATGCCCTGGTGGACTACGACCAGCCGCTGGACATCCTGCAGCACCTGTTGGTTGGGTCTGAAGGCACGCTGGGCTTTATCAGCGCCGTCACCTACAACACCGTGCCCGACCACCCGCACAAGGCCAGCGCCTTGCTGGTATTCCCCAGCGTCGAAAGCTGCTGCCGCGCCGTCCCCGTGCTCAAACGCCAGCCCGTGTCCGCTGTAGAACTGCTGGACCGGCGCAGCATGCGCTCGGTGCAGGACATGCCCGGCATGCCGCTGTGGGTAAAAGGCCTGTCAGACAACGCCTGCGCGCTGCTGATCGAGTCCCGCGCCGCCAGCCAGAGCCTGCTGCACGAGCAACTGCAGCAGATCATGGCCTCGATTGCCGATTACCCCCTGGAGCAAAAAGTCGAGTTCAGCGAAGACGCGGCGGTGTACAACCAGCTGTGGAAAATCCGCAAGGACACCTTCCCCGCCGTCGGCGCCGTGCGCCAGACCGGCACCACGGTGATCATCGAGGACGTCACCTTCCCGGTGGAACAACTGGCCGAAGGCGTCAACCACCTGATCCAGCTGTTCGACAAGCACCACTACGACGAAGCGATCATTTTTGGCCACGCGCTGGAAGGCAACCTGCACTTCGTCTTCACCCAAGGCTTCAACAGCCCCGCAGAAATCGCCCGTTACCAAGCCTTCATGGACGACGTGGCGCAACTGGTGGCAGTCGAATTCGGCGGCTCGCTCAAAGCCGAGCACGGCACCGGCCGCAACATGGCGCCGTTCGTCGAGCTTGAGTGGGGCAAAGACGCCTACCAACTGATGTGGTCGCTCAAACGCCTGCTCGACCCCAACGGCATCCTCAACCCCGACGTGGTGCTGAGTGAAGACCCCGATATCCATCTGAAAAATCTGAAACCGCTGCCCGCTGCGGACGAAATCGTCGACAAGTGCATCGAATGCGGCTTCTGCGAACCGGTGTGCCCCTCCAAGGGCCTGACCCTCAGCCCCCGCCAGCGCATCGTGATGTGGCGCGACATCCAGGCCAAGACCCGCGCCGGCATCGACACCCGCGAGCTGCTGCAAACCTACCAGTACCAAGGCATCGACACCTGCGCCGCCACCGGCCTGTGCGCCCAGCGCTGCCCGGTGGGCATCAACACCGGGGAACTGGTGAAGAAGCTGCGCAGCCAGGCCGCCGCGCACCTCAAGACCGCCGACTGGCTGGCCGAACACTTCCACACCACCCTGCGCGGCGCCCGCCTGACCCTGGCCGCCGCCAACAGCGCGCGCAAACTGCTCGGCGCGCCGCGCATGGCCCGCCTCAGCGCCACCCTGAACAAAGCCAGCAACGGCCGCCTGCCGCAGTGGACCCCGGCCATGCCGCAGCCACTCAAGCCCATCGCCTTCGGCCCGGCCAGCCACGACGCCCGCCCTCGCGTGGTCTACCTGGCCGCCTGCGTATCGCGAGTAATGGGCCCGGCCTACGCCGACCGCGAGCAAAGCTCGCTGCTCGACAAAACCCGCGCCCTGCTGGAAAAAGCCGGTTACCAAGTGATATTCCCCGACAACGCCGACAGCCTGTGCTGCGGCCAGCCGTTCGCCTCCAAGGGTTACCCCGAGCAGGCCGAGCACAAGCGCCAGGAGCTGATCAACGCCCTGCTGCACGCCAGCCGCGGCGGCCTCGACCCGATCTACTGCGACACCAGCCCCTGCACCCTGCGCCTGGTGCAAGACCTCGGCGAAACCCGCCTCGACCTGTACGACCCAGTGCGTTTCATCCGCACCCACCTGGTCGAGCGCCTGGAGTTCCACCCCCAGGACGAGCCCGTGGCCGTGCACGTGACCTGCAGCACCCAGCACCTGGGCGAAAGCCAGGCCCTGATCGACCTGGCGCGGCGCTGCAGCAAACAGGTGGTCATCCCCGAAGGCATTCATTGCTGCGGTTTTGCCGGCGACAAAGGCTTCACCACGCCCGAGCTGAATGCGCATTCGCTGCGCACGCTGAAGGACGCCGTGCAGTATTGCAGCGAAGGCATTTCGACCAGCCGCACCTGCGAGATTGGCCTGTCGAGCCACAGCGGCATCGACTATCACGGCCTGGTGTACCTCGTGGACCGAGTCACCCGCGCAAGAAGCATCTAACCCCCCCTCCCCCCACGAACACCGCGCTCCATGTAGGAGCGGCCTCGTGTCGCGAAAGGCCCGCAAAGCGGGCCCGGCAATCCCAACTGAGGCGCCACTCCCAGCCCCACCATCAACAACACAACCGGGCCCTTAAACTGTGGGAACTGGCGCCAGCCTGCGATAGCCCCCCCCAGGCCAACCCTGTAGGACATGTCCTAACTTGATACCAAATGCTTCTGCCAATCAGTCTTCGGACCTATCCTACGCAACTGTCGGAAGCCGCCGCGTTGTTCAGAAAGCACCTCAGGGATAACTTCACCGGGTCGCCACATTTGGTGACCAGGTGTGAGAATCCTGAAGCTTAAGAAATTCGCGTTTGCTCTATGGCAGCCGTGTGCGGGCAGACTTCGGTCTGACCGGGTTTCTTGTGCCCCGGATTCTCACCCCGCCCACGGCTGCCGCCCTTTGGCTTGTGAGATTGCTCGGAGGGTGGTGCTTCCCTGAGACAGCACAAGAGATACACCCATGAAAAAACTAGTCCCAGATCCCCCTCAACTACACCCCTACCTCATCCTCTCCCCAGCCCTAACCCCCAAAGCCGCCCGCTACGAAGCCACCGTGCTGATGAACTGCCTGCACCACGTCCTCAACATCTACTTCGCCAGCACCGACGCCCCCTTGCGCAACACCCTGCTCACCACCAGCCTGTACCTCAGCCAGCTCCTGCAACCCCTGACCGAACGCGTGCAGGAGCAGCCCCAATGAGCAAGCCACCACCCAACCTCACCACCGCCGGCATCACCCAGTGCCTGGACCTTTACCGCATCCAGCCCGGCGTCCCCTTCCAGCACGCCTTCGGCGAGCTCTCCGTCCTGCTAGGCTGCATCCGCCACTTAACCTGCGAAGCCGAAATGGAAAACGACCAGATCGCCGCCAGCACCGCCCGCATCCTCAGCGCCCTGGCCAAAGCCCTGATCGACGACCTGGAAATCGGCATGAACCGCACCCAATAGCGATTCCATGCTTCCAGACACCTCGCCTCCAGTCGTGGTAGGAGCGGCCTCGTGTCGCGAAAGGGCCGCAAAGCGGCCCCGGCGATCCTGCATGAGCCCCAGATTTCAGGGCAACCCCGCCCCCCTGTGGGAGCTGGCGACAGCCTGCGATGAGGCCATCACAGGCCGGCACATACCTATATCCCCAAAAACCTGGCGTATGACCGGGCATGCCCCGCGCCCCCGTCAAAGCCGGTGCCATCCCCCCCAACCCAACCGGATTGAACCCTCGCCCCCGCCCCACAGTCCACCCAACAGGCCCACCTTCCAGAGGCCTCACGAGGAGACACCCATGAAAGGTACTGCGCTTTCCGCCCTATTCGCGGCCGCCACCCTGCTGGCCTCGCCTGTATTCGCCGCAGACGACCTGTGCGCGATCAACCTGCAGAAGATCAACGACAGCATGGCCACCACCGGCGCCACCTCCGAAGGCCTGGACAAAGCCATCACCGAGCACGTCGACAAAGCCAAGGCCGCCCAAGCCAGCGGCGACACCAAGGAATGCATCGCCATCACCAGCAAAGTGCTTGAGCGCCTCGAAAAAACCGAGAAAGGTAGCGGCACCTCCGGCGGCAGCGGTACCTGATGTAGAGCGGGCGGCGCATCGCCTGTCGACGCCGCCCGCGTAACGGCGTATACTCCACCTCACGTGCCGAAAGGTACGGTCAGCTAGAGCTGAGTGTGGGGCCGATTAGGATTCGACGCCGGTAGCGAAACTCTAGGTGCATGCCGAGTTGGTAACAGAACTCGTAAATCCACTGTTGCAACTTTCTATAGTTGCCAATGACGACCAATACGAGGGTTACGCTCTCGCTGCGTAAGCAGCTGAGCCCGCTCTCCTGGTAGCTTCGGCTCCAGCAATCACTAGGGGATGCCTGTAAACCCGAAGTGATTGTCATACAGAACAGGATCGTCGTGCAGCACGTTGGGGGCGAATCGACTAAAACTTACCCAACTCGTCCAAAGCACCCTGCCCGTCGGGCGGCTGCGGATTAACTCAGTAGACACGGCTAAGCATGTAGTACCGACAGCGGAGTACTGGCGGACGGGGGTTCAAATCCCCCCGGCTCCACCAAATGATCAAACAAAGACGTCCACGGACGTCTTTTTTTGTGCCTGAGAAACGCCCTGCCGTCACTCAGGCCAACACATAGAAGTAGTTCAGCGGCACCAATCGCCTGGACTCAGGATCGGTAGCCAGATGCTGCGCCCTCAACGTCCACGCCAACTCGTTCAGCTTCCATAACGTCAAGTGCACCTCGGTGCCCCCCCCCCTTCGTAAAACGCTTCCTTGGTGAAACCACCAGTGCTCACGTTCAGATCACGATTATCCTTGTGTCTGCCGCCCGATCGCGTTGCTGGCAATCCGCGCACTACGGTGTTTTACCTCCACCACGATGCGGGTTATTCAGACCCGAAGCCATCGGGCGAGGCAATGATATCCTTATCGCCAAAAGCGTCTGGCGGTCATAAGGGGTCTTGTAGCCCTAGCCCGCAAACTCCCGCCATTCGCTCCTGCATATCACGCCACCCAAGGCTATTGATCCGATCCTATGCTGCTCAGTGCTGGTAAGCGCCGACCAGTTCACCGTCGCGCATTTCAATTGTAAGGGTCACATTCGTATCACGCTCAAGCAGCAGTGTACTTGCCCCTTGAATGTCGGATTGAGCATCAATCTTCAGCTGCGGCAACCTCTCCTCGCTCCATTGACGTAGCTTGATACGATTGACCTGGATCGTGGACTGCCACTCCCGTACAGAACTAAGTATGTCGATCCGTCCGCCCAAAGCAGCGTTGAGTTTTTCCAATGGCCCCTGGCTTGAGAAAAATGCGCGTACCTCAGAGTTGAGATCCTCCTCGCGCTTCGTCAGGAGCGATGTCTTACCGGTAATTTGGCTGAGCAAACTACATGCGATCCATCGCGCGCTCATGCACAGCTTCCATTCCTCCACAAAGCGTTCGGCAGCTTCCTGCTCAACGCCTAGCTTGGAGACCAGCCCAGAAGAGCCGTCAAACAAACCTGGACGATCAAATCCATCAACCCTCTTTTTTAGCTCCTCCAACGAAAGCACGAGATGATCATTGATACCGCCAAGCTCGCGCTCAATGGACTCCAACTGGGCACGGGCGGCATCATCCCTTTCACCATGGTGAAGCATGGCAGCAACCTGGCCGAGATACTTCAACGCCCCAGTAATCTCAGATCTACGTTTATCCTCGAGGTAAGCGTGGATGGCATCGATACCTGCCTTGATGTCATCCAGCTTGGCACTGATATCTGCCAAGTGCTTCTGCGCAACTACGACGGAAGCGATCTGGAATAGCGCGGCAGAGTTCACGAGGTTCTGAAGCCGTTCCGGTTCGAATAATTTCGCGTGCTCGCGGATTCTTCCACCCTCGATACTGAAGGCGCGAAACCCTTCACCTTTAGCGACCTTGGCCAGCGGTCCATTGATCACTACTTCCATGAGTTGGGTCTGGGCCACCTCAGCGGCCACCGCTGCGCTGGGGATTGCCTGCAGCAGTGGAGAGAGCCTGTCGATTCCTGAGGTCATTTGGTCAACGGCAGTCGAGTTCTTTGGATACACACTCACCGGTTTGAACGTCACCAAAGGCTTATTGCCGGTGACGCCAATAATCAGAGTACCTGACGATTCCTGGTTTTTGGATTCGTTGAAGACGTCCATGAGATCTTCCCTTTAGTCAGCCCGCTTCAGCGGCGCCTCGATGTTTTTGGCGAATGTAGGCAATTTGAGCGACACATGGCAGTGTCACTCTATAAGCTTCTTTTGCAGCCATGTGTGCGCCGGCGGCACCGGCAATGGCAATACCCACAACACCTAGTAGAACGGTTGCTGCACGCCCACCGACGGCAACCGCCCCAGCAGTGAATGCACCTTCAGCCAACAATGGGGCCACTGCCGAAACTCCCATTACGCCAGCTCTCGCGGCATAGAGCCCACCCGAGCCGATCGCCGAAAGTATCGCTGCCAATCCGACGTCGATGACGTCGTTGTCAGCATGAACCTTACCTGCAAACTCAGCGCGTTCCTGCTCGGTCATTTTTTCCCAAAGCTTGGCGACTAACCTTTGAAGAACCTTAAGCTCCAAAACCTCTATTGCTTCTTTGCCCGTCACCTCGGCGTGAACGTATTCCGCAACGTCCCGTACGATTTCAGCGTAAGGAACACCTGTTCCGCGCACAACATTCGCGACGCTGTTTCCTCCAAAGAGCTGGAGCTCCCGGATGAGCAGAAGCAGGATATCGCGCGAATATTTGGCCTTCTGTTTTGCAGAAATTAGAGCCTCCTGAACGTCGGAACTCATTGCCAATCGGCCGCTACCAAAATCAGTGAGGAAGTCGACCAAAGCTCCCACATCCATGGCTTCCGCTGATAACAGCAATGCCAGTAATTCTTTATCACCATTGATGACGTCATTTTCATACGACATTGCCAATCCCTTTATGCTTGTCCATTATTGCGTAGCTCTCTCATCGATGAGGTCAAAGTTGTATTTCGAGCAACTGCTCAGAGCGCGTCGCACGTGATGAGGTGCATATACACAACCCACGATGGGCAAAAATAACCTCGCTCAGTTCTCGATTTATCGACTCATAAGCCTAAGACTTGAAGCAGGATTGTGGGGAGTTTAGGGAAAGTCACACAGCAACGTACCCCCGCCCAACTCACCTTGCGTAGTCAGGCCGGTACCCACAGATGCGGCAGCAGTGGTCCGATCTCATTGCCCCGCTGTGTCAGCAGCCGTGTCAGCACATCTTTGAGATAGGCATACGGATGTCTGGGCCATCCCACCGGAACGGATGAAAAGGCGCCGCCCGCACAGCATCCCGTTGAGCGATCAAGCCATGTCATTGCTGGAGATACTGAAGTCCCACAGTGGTCATCGGGAATACGTCTTCCCGTCAGATCGAAACCCTCGTACTCATGCCAATAGCCAGACCGCCAACATGGCGTTGAAACGCATGGGCCTCCAAGACCGCTTGGTCAGCCACGGCATGCGCTCGATGGCCAGCACCATATTGAATGAACATGGGTGGGACCCGGAGCTCATCGAAGTGGCGTTGGCGCACGTCGACAAGGATGAGGTGCGCAGCGCCTACAACCGAGCCGACTACATCGAGCGACGGCGGCCGATGATGGCTTGGTGGAGCGAGTACATTCTGAAGGCGTCGACGGGCAATCTCTCAGCCAGCGCGATGAATGTGGCCAGGGATCGGAACGTAGTGTAGTGGTCAACTCATTCCGGACACGGTTTTGAGTTTTTCTTCAGCTTTGGCCGGAGCCAGTCCATTGTTGAATT
>NZ_JABWRG010000009.1:0-89958 GCF_014268825.1 Pseudomonas sp. SWRI51
CGCCGGGTACTGCGCGAAGCGCCCTGGCAGGTGGTGATCTTCTCTCTTGGCATGTACTTGGTGGTCTACGGGCTGAAGAACGCCGGCCTCACCGATATGCTCACCCACCTGCTCGATAGCCTTGCGCAGCAAGGACTGTGGAGTGCCGCCATCGGCACCGGGTTGATTGCTGCATTACTGTCCTCGGTCATGAACAACATGCCCAGCGTGCTGATCGGCGCCTTGTCGATCCAGGCCAGCGAGGCGCAAGGGTTGGTGCGTGAGGCGATGATCTACGCCAACGTCATCGGCTGCGACCTCGGCCCGAAAATCACCCCCATCGGCAGCCTCGCCACACTGCTCTGGCTGCACGTGCTGGAGCGCAAAGGCATACGCATCACCTGGGGCTACTACTTCAAGGTCGGCATCCTGCTGACGCTACCAGTTCTGTTGATCACCCTTTCGGCCCTGGCATTGCGCCTGAGCCTCTGATATCCCCCACGAAGCGGAGGAGCCCCCATGCGAGTCTTGTTCATGTGCACGGCCAACAGCTGCCGCAGCATCCTATCCGAGGCCATGTTCAATCACTTGGCGCCTGAAGGGTTTGAAGCTGTCAGTTCCGGCAGCTTTCCGAAAGGCCAAGTGTTGCCTCGCAGCCTGACCACCTTGCAACATGCCGGCATCTCGACCGATGGGTTGAGCAGCAAGGGCAATGACGCGTTCGAGGGTTGCCCTCCTGATATCGTCATCACCGTTTGCAACAAGGCTGCCGGCGAAACTTGCCCTGTGTATTTCGGCCCTGCACTGAAGTCGCACTGGGGGCTGGAGGATCCGTCCGATGTCGTGGGTGACGAGGCGTCGATTGATGCTGCGTTCCGCACCACGCTGGCCCGCATCGAAGCTCGCTGCCAGGCCTTCTTCGCACTGCCTTTCGATCACTTCGACCGTGAGCAGCTAAAGCTTGAACTGGATCGCATCGGCACGCTTTGAACAGGAGAAAAACATGTCCGAGCAACTGCCTAATCTCGACCTCGCGCTATTCGATATGCCGCCAGCGGCGATCCGTTCCAGCGAGCACAAGCCGCGCATCCTGCTGCTGTATGGATCCACTCGCGAGCGCTCCTTCAGTCGCTTGCTTGTGGAAGAAGCCGCACGCCTGCTGAAGCACTTCGGTGCCGAGACACGGGTGTTCAATCCATCGGGCCTGCCGCTGCCTGACGATGTGCCTGTAGAGCACCCCAAGGTGCAGGAACTTCGAGAGCTGGTGCAGTGGTCGGAAGGCCAGGTCTGGTGCTCGCCCGAACGCCATGGTGCGATGTCTGCGGTTTTAAAGGCGCAGATAGACTGGGTACCCCTAGCGCTGGGTGCACTTCGCCCCACCCAAGGCAAGACCCTGGCAGTCATGCAAGTATGTGGCGGCTCGCAGTCGTTCAACGTGGTCAATCAGCTGCGTGTTCTTGGTCGCTGGATGCGGATGTTCACCATCCCGAACCAGTCCTCTGTCCCCAAGGCCTACCTGGAGTTCGACGACGCTGGGCGGATGAAGCCTTCGCCGTACTACGACCGCGTGGTTGATGTCATGGAGGAACTGGTGAAGTTCACCGTCCTGCTGCGTGACCGCCAGGAATTCCTGGTGGATCGCTATTCGGAGCGCAAGGAAAACGCAGAGCAGCTATCCGCTCGTGTGAAGCAGCACTCAATCTGAAGCAATGCCAGAAATGCCCCTATGGTTCGATAGCCGACGTTCGCGGATGGTTTCTATCGACTCGAAGCTGACCGTGCTGTAACCCGCGTCCTACAAGCGTCGCCAATTCGATTCTGGAATCGTTTTTTGAAGTTTCAGTAGCTCGCCAGGCGGCGTTTCGGCCAGTTATATGCCAAATAACACCACCATTCGTGATGATGATTAGCATGCAGACGCCAATATATTTGAGCAGCCACCATGCTCGAATATGCTTGGGAAGCGTCCCCCGTGCGCTGCACCGCTGGAAAGCTTTCGACATAAGCAATGGAGTTGACCGTCTGGCCGATAAACAAGCGTTTCTGTTCTATTTCGAGCATTTAGGTGCAAGGTTGCGCGTATAGTGATTTTTCGGGTAGCTGGATTCCAGTGCCTCACAACCGAGTAACCTATATGTATCAGACATACCCTAGCCCAGCTCAGAAAGCCCATGAGCGCCTAAGCCAGCAAATAGATTTTTTCCTAGAGCGCGGCGGCCACATTCAGCACGTAGCTATTGGAGCAAGCGGCACTCCGGACGGAGTAACCACAGTTAAATGTAAAAAAGAGCGAACAGCCAAGCCCTAATGGGCATTGGCCCCTGCCGGTTTTGGCCACCCTTTCGAGCACTTAATAGCGCCTTTTTTAAGGGATAAAAAACGTGAGCGAAGAGCCAAGCGACTCCTTGTTAGCGATATTAATAGGCATTTCCGAAAAGCAGGTCACTCAGTACCGCCGCGAAACCCTCTTACTAGCGGACGGTTCATGGCTGGTGCATTTCGAATTCTTTATGCCTAAAGAGCTTCGCCACAAGCTGACCGGTAGCTTTACACTGTTGTTAAAACCTTCACACATCTACTCTGATTGTCGCAGCGACTCCCCCCTTGGGCAGTATTGAGTCGTAGAATACAGCCGCACCGGCCGTCAGATAAGTAGATGCTCACACAATAAACAGCGCACACTAAAAATAAGCCTAGGGTTTCTGGGCTCAAGAGGCGCTTATGATAACCTGGAAGAATTTCACAGATATTGAATTCCCTGGCACTGAAATGCCGGATGGCTGGCCGACGGGCGAGGACGATGATATTGACGATGAAAGCTCGCTCACAGATGACCGCGACGATAACCTCGAGGATTTCTCGCTCGATGCGCACGCCTTGTTCCGACAAAGAACGCCTTCTTCGGCAGAGCTGAACTTCCTCCCAGGCTTTACCCGGTGGCCATGGGTATATCTCAGAGGCACGCAGCATCACTGACATTTTCAGCGCCATATAGCATCTGCGTGTAACCAGACATACATGGTCACTCGACAGACTGACAACCATCTACATGAGAATCAAGCTCAGGTAACCTGAGTTTTGAGAGGTAATTATGTCTAACGAAATCAATACCGAACAGGACTCGCCTAAGATCGTTCCCCCAGGCGAGAACAGTCCTGAAGCCTCAAAAAGCGATGTCAAACCTGAGCAGGTTAGCGCTGGAGATCGAGATGACTACATCGACCCCGATACCCTTCCTGAAGATTCCTCGATTCTTGCAGAAAATCCTCCGGCGTCCAATGCATCAAAGTACAGCCGGCACACTGAGAATCGAGAGTCCCCATGGAGACTCAACTAGCTTGGGCTCCTGCTCTCAACCAGATCTTATAGGGGCAGATGACCCCTTAGGCTACACGCCCGACAGCGATGAAATCGGCTTGGACAAGGGCTTCAGTAAGCCTGGCCTATGATGCGAGTCTGCCAGTTCACGATATGATCTACCTAACCGCCCGAGGTTCTCATGAAAGATAACAAATCAAGCCAGAACGGCAATTGCTCAGGCGATGGCGACAACAAGTCGTCTCGAACGTCCTCCAAAGGTGACAACAGAGGTCCACTTACAGAACGAGCTTCAAGAGCTGAACTGTATAGCCGTCATGACAGAGTGGAAGTCAACACTACGAAGCCAGAAAAATCCTAATAAAAGTTTTCTGCTTCCTCCAGTTGAACCGCTTTTAATTTGCATGATAAAGCCTGTGGTGTGAATAGCCCTCTAAATCCAAAGCTTCTGCACCACGATAATGCGTCGACTTCTTACTTCTACGGCATTCTGCCGACCACGCCAGCTGATCTTGCTGGCGTCATTTTTTCCCAGTTTACAGCTCGAAATCGGTCCCCCTGGCACTCCCGTGTCGCCCTAGCAGCACATCATCATGATTGGCCGGCAAATCGGCCAGTGCAGCAGAGAGGGAGTGTGGGTGAATAGCGCGCTTGATCGCGGCAAGCTTCGATCAGTGGCGGGTAAGCGGCTGGTGGCCCAGCGCGTACAGCTGATAGTCAGTCACGGCTTGATATGCTGATTCGGCGATTAAACGTAGACGCTCAACCTGTGCTGGGGGTTCGCCGGCGGCCTGGGCTTCGTGGTAACGGCGAAGCGCCGCTATCGCCTCCTGAATCAGGGGTTCACCCGCCTCAATCATCCCTTCGATTGTCCGCTTCACAATTCCTTCCTGATGATTTCCTCAAAGCATTATAGGCAAAGGCAGCCTCAAGGCTTCCACGCTTCCCGCCCAGCGACAGATCAGAACAACTGACCCAGCTCGGCAGGCTTCCAGTTCATGATTACCAACTCACCAGTGACGTCCGCTTTTCCAATTCGCTGATTGGCCGTCGTGTAGCGGATATCCAGATACTCAAAATGGAAACCTTCAAACACACGTAGAATGTCTGGGTGGTCATTGATGCTGACCATCACCTTCCCTTTACAGCGTCGCATGAATTCGGACATGCGCTCGTACTCCGCAAACGGGAAGTCGACCCCGTACCCGGCTGTTTGCCAGTAAGGCGGATCCATGTAGAAGAAGGTATGCGCTCGATCGTAGCGCTCGGCGCAGTCACTCCATGCTAGATTCTCGACGTACGTTCCCGCCAACCTCTGCCATGCGGCGGACAGGTTTTCCTCAATCCGTAGGAGATTGATGGATGGCCCTGTGGTAGCAGTACCAAAAGTCTGGCCGGCGACCTTACCGCCGAAGGCATGCTGCTGAAGGTAAAAGAACCGCGCGGCGCGCTGGATATCGGTCAGCGTCTCCGGGCGCGTCATCTTCTGCCACTCGAAGATCTGGCGGGAGCTGAGTGCCCACTTGAACTGGCGAACGAACTCTTCCAAGTGGTTCTGCACCACCCTGTAGAGATTCACGAGGTCGCCATTCAGGTCGTTCAACACCTCGACCTGCGCAGGCTGGGGACGCATGAAGTAGAGAGCGGCTCCGCCCGCGAAAACCTCTACATAGCATTCATGCGATGGGAACAGTGGAATCAGGCGGTCTGCCAGGCGGCGCTTGCCGCCCATCCAAGGGATAATAGGGGATGTCATCTGAGCTCTCGTTGCTTGGGGTCCGGGTCCTGTTGGCTATCGAGTCGCTCAAGGGTGGGCCATGTAATTTAATGGGTGTGGTTAACTACCAGGCTCGCTTGTGGGCTTACTGGCTCGTTTGACGCATCAGGTCGTATTCGCTGGAGCACTGTAGCCCGGCTATTCGGGCGCGGTCATACGCTGCCGCCAGCTCTCCCGCTCGAGCATCAGCCCGTGCGAGCAGGTCGGAGAGCACCATGGCGGCGCGGGTGGCTGCCTGGCCTCTGGCGACAGCGCCGGGATCCGTGCCGGAGCAACTGACGTTGGCGGCGAGCTTTCCGGCTTCGTCACGCAGCCGCTGGCCAGCAGTATCAGCGCCAGCAGCGGCAATAACAGCAATCGTGCGTTGTTCATGAGCATCTGCCCTCACCTCCTCTTGCGCCTTTGCGCGTCTCTTTTCTTCTTCGCGTGCGGTAGCCTCTTCAACAGCCCAGGCCTGTTTGTCAGCCGCATCTCGTACAGCCCAGCGCGTCTGCCACTCGGCATCCTTGACCGCACAGCCGTGGCTGTAGGCGCCCCAATAAGACGCCACGACGAGCAGCAGCACGATCGCGCGCAGCCCCCAGTTGCTCACGCCAGCACCCGCAGCGCAAGGTCATACAACGCTTTGCGTTCAGCGGCGCCATGCGGCACGCGGCCAGGCTGCCCGGTGTTGATCACGCTGCCGATGTCCTGGATGCGGCCCGCGTCGGCGAGCTCGTTCAGGCCGTGCTTCGCCCACCACCAGGCCGCCGACTGCGCGGCATGCTCAGCCTGCTCGAGCAGTTCGGGATGATCCTCCAGCGGCAAGCCTAGGCCCAGGCCGGCGGCGCGGTAGTTGTCGCGGCCGGTGAGCTGGATCAGCCCACGGCCACGGAACCGCCAGCCGTCGCCCGAGGATTCGGGGCCATTGCCCATACGGTCGCCGTACACGCGGTTCGCGATCTTTTCCGGCTGACGAGCGTATGCGCCGGCGGCCTGCGAAGTGAACCGGCTTGGCCAGGTGCGCACCAGCGCCTCGGCGCTGTAGTTCAGGTTCTCCACCAGGTTGCGCAGCTGGCCTGATTCGTGGCCGATCTGGGCGAGGAAAGCGGCCATGCGCACCCGACTATCGATCTTCCAGCGCAGGGCGGCGCGGTTGAGCGCGGGCAAAAAAATGCCCGCAACTGGGCGGGCTTTGGGAAGTATGTGCAGCAACTGCTGCTCGGTGAGAGGCGTCATAGGTTCTCCAGGCAAGAAAAAGCCCCGACTGTGCGGGGCTTATTGAGATTGATCAGCGATCCATGGCGGTGCCACGGGGCGTTGCGTGCTGTCCGGGAAGGCGTCGGACTGGGGCCAGTCGCGCAGCTGCTGCATGTACATCAGCAGTTCCGTGAACTGATCAGCGCTGAGCGTTGTAGCCACTGCAATTTCCAATTGGTCGCGATGACGATCCCGCAACCAGGTGACAGCGGCCAGCTCGTTGTCGCGCCATGCTCGTTCCACTTCTTCTGCCGGCACCTCTGGAACGAGGCCTGCAAGGCTGTCGGGGATGGCAACCGGGTCAGGTGCTACTGGGCGCAGCGCCTCAAGAATCGAAAGAACGGCCGCACTGTCTAGGCCGGTGTCATTCAGCACCTGCTGGGGAATGTAGTGATTAAGGATGGTATGCCCCCAGTCAATGACCATGGTTCCCGATGCAGCATCTACAGACAAAACGGTGAAGGTCATACGATTACTCCCTTGAGCCGGTCGCTTTCGCCACCCGCGATAATTGTCAGGGCGTTGCCCGCCCGGTCGATGGCGTAGCCGCCGGCACCGGCGACCGAGGACGAGGAGACGCCCGCTTCACCCGGCGCGCCACCTGCCCCACCTTGATAGCCGGCGCTATAGCGCCCACCTATACCGCCAGCGTCATCAGTGCCTGCAGCAGGGTAGGTGTAGGTATAGGTGGTGTTCTGGTACATGCCGCCCCGCGCGCCGCCTGGCCGCCCAGCGCCGCCGCCGCCGCCCGCGTAGAGCGTCTGAGACACGTAGCGCCACCCGCCGCCGCCGCCGCCGCCAAACACGAGACCGGCGCGGTTATCCAAGGTAGCCGGGAACTCAAGCAACAATGCCCCTTTCCCTGGTGCTGCAGCCGCCGGATAAGCGCCGCTGCCGCCCGCGCCGCGAATCGCACCTTCATTGATGATGGTCAGCCTTGATCCCGCCGGAAACACGCCAGTGCGCAAGGCGAATCCAGCCGTACCGGAATTGATAGTTGCGCGGTTAATGAACGTGTAGTGCCGCCTTTTGGTAGGGCTGCCCATAAGCTCGAAAATACTGACGCCACTGCGGTCGACCGTGTTGATGAACTCCACGGTACGCACCCACACCTCCCGCCAACCGTCAGGGGTTTTAACAAACAGCACTTCCCCTTCACGCCAGCCGCTTTCGAGCTTGACGCGTGGCATGACACCTGCCGCAAACCCGTTGGCCAGCTTCACATGGAAATTCATCACAGCACCTCATGCTGCAGCCACAGGGTACCGACCTCACCGTCGGCGGCCGTGGGGGCATTCGATGAATACACGATTTTGCTGGCCGGAAAGGCATCAGTGATTCCATAGCCGGCCAAGGTGGTGGGGTTGCTGCCCGACGTAACCCGGCCCTGTTCATCCACCTTGACGCTGCGATACGTCCCTGCCACCACTCCACTTTTACCAAACATTCGCCGGAAGTTGAGCGCCGTGGTCCCCAATACCGGCGTCTCAGTGTTAGCCAGCTGGTAGATCGCTCCGGCGTTGTTGGTACCCGACTGAACAACGATCAGGTGCCCAGGGCCACACTCGGCGCTATCGTTGGCATCCTGTGCACGAAGCCAGGCAGCTTCCGATACTACGTAGATCCAGTTTTGCGACGCGGCTGCCTGATCCTTCACAAGCACCCGATCACCGACCGCGAGCGATACGTCGTCGATACTCTGCAGTCCACTCAAAGCAATAGGGCCAGTGGTGGCGCAGCGAACCGATTTTTTGAAGTCCGACGCCGCCATTGTCTGAATGGCGCGCAACAACTGGGCATTGTCGTCTTCGTCAGGGGCCATAGGCGCTGGGCGCGAACTGATGCTTTGTCAGCGAGCCAGGCCCAACCAAGCAGGCCGAGGCCTGCGGTGATGAATGCGCTCGGCGCATGGATCAGGGCGACACCCGCGACCAGCAAGCTGAAGCCAAGCAGGCCGGCGATCCAGGCTGCGATTGCAATGATGTTCAAACGCCTACTCCTTCGTCGTATATGGAAGTGCCGCTGCTACCAGCGGACACTGCGCCGCTGATGCCCGTTGCCATGATCGAGGCGATGATGCCGTCGATACGGCCTGTCGCCTTGGCCTTGTCCGCTTTACGGTTGTTCGCGGGGTCAGACACGATCACCGCGTTACCCGCGCACCAGGTCATCACGGGGTTGCCGTCATGGCGCAGCGACTCCACCGCTTCGGTTGGGTGTAATTCATCGAAGAGCTCTTCTACGTCGGTGTCCGTTTCTACAGGCAGCGTTGCCATACCGAGTAGGCGCCGTTCGAATTCGTCGACCGCTGGCCCCATGTCCTTGAAGCCCTGCCCGAACTCCACCAGCTCTGGCAAGGTGATGTCGTACTCGCTCATAAGCTGACGCATGTCTTCGATGCGCCACCGGTCATACGCAATTTTGTCGACTTGGAAGAAGTCGCAAATTGTTTGCATCCTGCGCAAAACGTGAAGCTTGCTGATGGCACGGCCCGGCGTCGTTTCAAGGTCGCGGGATTTGATCCACGCGGCGTACGGCACCTTGTCACGCGCTTCGCGCTTGTCCAGCTCGTGGTCGGGGATCCAGAAGTACGGGAGCAGCCGCCAATGCGGATCCTCGTAAGTCGGATAGAACAGCAGCACGAATGAGGTGAGGTCAGTGGTACTGGACAGGTCGAGCCCGCCGACGCAGGGCCGGTTTTTCAGCATCGACATCGGCACCCGCTCTTCGGCCTGGCTCCAGACATCCCAAGAAATCCAAGGTGATTCAGCGCCCGTCCATTCGCAGAAGTTCAGTCGCCGCACCATCGCCTCCTTGCTCGGCATGCCTCGGGCCTCTGTCACCTGCTCGCGCAGGTACTTCATGCCCGGCAGATCGGCGTCCTGAAGTGAAGGGTTCGATTTGAACCAGCAGCTTTCGTCCTTGATAGGATCGTCGCCCTCGTCCAGTGAGCAGATGTAGGCGAAGAAACCGTCATCAACGAGCGCACCCGAAGCGACCCTGGCGCCATACTCGTGGTACTCCCAGCAAGGCCCGCGCTTGTTGGAACCGCTGTTGGTGATCATGAAGATGAGTGCCTGCTTGCGGCTCTTGGTGCCGGCTCGCATCATTTCCACGACCAGGTTGGTCTTGTGCTCGTGCACCTCGTCAATCAGCGCCATGTGCGGACGAGGGCCGGATTGGCCGTCGTCCGAGCTGATGGGGCGGAAGAATGAACCGGCCTTAAGGTAGGCAAGGTTCCAGATGTTCTGCCCGGTACCGCTGCTGGTCAGGCGCTTGGACAGCTCCGGCGACTGCTGAACCATCGCGACAGCGTCGCGAAAAAGGATCATGGCCTGATCCTTTTTAGTTGCAGCGGCGTAGATTTCCGCTCGCGCCTCGTTGTCGCCGACCAGCCCTTTCAGCCCAACGCCAGCGGCCAGCGGCGATTTACCGGAGCCTTTACCGCTCTCTACATACACGACCCGGAAGCGGCGATAACCATCACTACCCTTCCAACCGAAGATGCTGCCGACGATGAATTTCTGCCAGGGCAGTAGCTCGAAGGGCAGCCCCTCGAACTCGCCGCCGTTCAGTTTGAGGACGTGGCGATAGAAGCGTATGGCTTTGTTTGCTTCCTCCAGATCCCAGAACAGGCCGCGCTTCGGCCCTTCCTCCAGGTCCCGCAGATGGCGGGCGCATGCGTTTCTGATATCAGGGCCGGCAATACGGGCGCCGGTATGCACCTCTCGGGCGTACTGGGTCGCAGGATCGTCAACCGAAGTGTTCCGCGAGCGGGTCTTCCTCGTCGTCATGCTGCTTAACCTGGACCTTTGATCGTGCGGCTGGAGTCAGGCCGAACTCGACGAGGTAGCTTTTGAAGCGACGGTCAACGTCGGCAAGCATCGCCACGGCCGGGTTTGCCTTGAGCACCAACTCTCCTTGAGTGCTGGTCGTTTCGTAGGTGCGACCTTGGGTGTCGACCATCTCGCGCAGGGCGAGGATCTCGGCGTAGCAGTCACAGAGCCGTTCGAGGGCAAAGCCATCGGCCTCAGTGAGTACACCCATGCGATCAAGCAAGACAGTGAGTCGGCCCCAGGCCACCTGTCCCTCGCTTGTCAGGTGAGCCGGCGTGCAGGGAACGCGCCTGGCTGGCTGGGGTTCGTTTTTGTTGATAGCCCGCTTACCGGGGTTCCCTCTGACAAGCTTCAGCTCCGTCGGCGTGGGTCGTCTCCCGGCCATTTTGAGGCTTCCAAAAAAAAGGTTTCATTTCGCGGCTTTGCGTAAAGAGGGGGGCGATCGGTCAGGAAAGGTTTCGCAAAAAACATTTTCACCCCCCCTACCCTTCGCCAATGGCCGTGGCGGGCCCGGAGGCGCCTCAGGCGGGGCGATTCCAGTGGTGCCGTGGGTCCACCGGCCTGCCGCTGACATCGCACCCAGCCTCGCGTCCGGACTTCTCCAGCCGCTGCTTGTAGGAGCTGTGGCAGTTGGTGCACAGCGACTGCCAATTGGCGCGATCCCAGAACAGAGTCATGTCACCGCGATGCGGCTGGATGTGGTCGACCACAGTGGCCGGCTTGTTCAGGCCTGACTGGTTGCAGCGTACGCAGAGTGGGTTCTTGCGAAGCCAGCCTTCGCGGGCCTGCTGCCAGCGATAGCCATAAAGCTTTGGCTGACCACCAACACCGGATGCAGTCATCGATTACCTCCGCTTAGGCTAAGGACGAAAAGAAAAAACCCCGGCATTTGCCAGGGCGGTAGAAACATAAGCCCAGCGCAAGCAGGGCATGAAAAGCAGCACGGTCAAAGACGGGCTAGCAGCTCGGCTTTCTTGGCGTTGAACTCATCTTCTGTCAGCACTCCAGCCGCTTTCAGTTCGCCGAGCTTTTCCAGCGCACTGAGAACATCGCCGCTACCAGGCGGCACAGAAGCAGCTGCCGGCTGCGGGCCATTACTACGGCCGTCCTCTACAGCCCACGCCAATGCCTCCTCCTGCGTTTTCTTGAAGGCAGTGAAGTCCAGCGCATCGTTCGAGGTGTGCAGTCGAATGGAGTAGCGCCCCATGAACGACTTCCGCTCGATGGAAGATATTGACTTGAGCGGAATGGTTTCCAGAACCTCACCAAAAAAGCCCTTTCGGTAGAAGGCCGCACGCGTGGGCGTCACAATCAGAGCGCCAAGCGTTTGGGCATCCCTTCCTTTACCCATGGGCTTGCCGATATATCCAGCACCCCAAGCGACTACCTGCTCACCTGGCTGAAGATGCTTCTCTTTAAACTTTCGGACGTGCTTCGATTCGGCAGCCACTGGCTTGCTCCTTGTGTATGGCGTCGGCCGGATCATATCGAACCGACATCACGCACACCACTGACGGGTATCTGAGGGGCTGAGCTACTAGGTAGCAGAGCCGAACCGGGTGACGGCTAGCCCTGCGCCTTTCGGGACAGGAACAAGTCCGAGTAGCCACGCAGCTTCTCTACGCCCATGAAGCCAACAGCGCCGCCGGCGAAGGTAGCCATGCCCTGCGGCAGGCCCATCCATTCGAGCAGCGGGACCAGGGCCAAAGTGATCAGGCCGCAGAGCGCGCCTTCCAACATCATCTGGCGTCGGGTTCCACCGCCGTATACCACTCGCAGAGCGGCGATCGCGACCGACAGTCCGGCCGCGTACAGCTGAGGCTGGTGAGCAAGCACCCAGGCGAGCACAGCGGCCCACAGGCCAGGATCCTTCTCGGGCATGTTTGGCATCTCGATTCCTCCCGTTCCGGGGAGCGCAAATGGAAAAGGCCCTGCTTAATGGCGAGCCCTTGGATAATCTGATGACGGCCTCTCCCCTCGGTCCGGCGAATGTGAAATGGATCACATCAAGCGAAATAGTGAGCGCTAGCTCTTGTCCTCAGCAGAACAAGGCTCTAAAACTCGATAGTTTCCGCGGCCAAGGAAAGGCAATGCCGAATAATGCGCTATACGTAATCGAGTATTCTCTGGGTAATCAAACGCGAAAGTTTATCGTTCGATCAGACAGGATGGATAACGCCGAGGCGTGGCACTGGGCCGCCTGCGATGCAGGCGTGGCGGTGATTCCACGTTTTGGTCAGTTAGCCATTCGACAGGTGAGCCGCCTCCAGGCTGAGCGTTACGGTATTAGGGATGTCGGGTGGCGCTTGACAGGGTCTCGCTGAAGGAAAACAACCGAGATGAGCCATGAAATACCGTATTGAATACAGTTTCAGAGGAAAACCCGTGTTCTGGGTATGTGACGCTTCGCAAGGGTTTAGCCAGAACGAGGCACTCATCGCTGTTCTCCGGCTGACAATTGCCGAAAGCGGCTTGACACAGCAGCTTCCAGAGAGCCCGGAGGACCGAATGGAAATGGCTCGTGATCTAGGGATTTCGGATGTTCGCTTCCAGGCCAAAGAATGACCGTTTAAACAGCAACCCCGGTTAGCCGCCAGGGTTGTCTGTGTCGCGCTGCTTGGAAGCTGGACACGCTGCTATGAAAACAGGTGTTTATCCGCGCGGAAAGTTTTTTATGCGGCCTCGCGCAATTGCTCCAGCGCGCAATCAATCCAGGCCACTCCAGTGTTGATCAGTTCACGCGCCTTGGCCTCACCCATATTGTGCTGGCGGGCGATCCGCAGCGCCGGCCACTTGGCGCCGAAGTAAAGCCAGACGAATCCGCCCATCTGTGGGTTGCGCTTGTTCAGCCTGGCTACGGCGCCATCCACAGCAAGCGCCAGGTCGTCCGTGATCACGTATTGCTTCAACCCACCCTCTACTTGGGCATGCTCCTTCATCAGCGCATATAGAGGGCACACATACGCTGGCATCCCCATGCCGTCCATGCGCCACCAGCCCCACTGCTCCAGCATGTAAGCGGTATCGCCCAAGGCCTTGTCGACGTAGGTTCGTTTCTTCATGTTTATTAGTCCCCGGTGTAGTTGGTGCCGCCGGCGCCGCGCCGGTTGCCTCCCTGATATCCCGCCCCAGGCCCGCCGGCCTGGGGTCTTTTCAACTGCTCGATCTGCCGTGTCGCGGCCTGCAGCCTCATGCTGAGCTGGGTCACCAGTTCATCCAGGGGCAGCGCCTCGCCTGTTGCAGCCACTACCCAGCCCGAGGCGTTGCAGTGGTCGCATGGCAGTTCGTGAAATAGGCCCTGAGTGACCGCTCTCCCACGGCACGAAGGGCACTCACTAAGCTCGATCACGGCCTTCTTGAAGGCTGGGCCGTGGACCCTCCTCAATTGCACGCATCCAACAAGCGCTGATGCAGCGCAACCACTTCCGACGGGCTCCCATCAACTGTCAGCTGCTCGCCAGTCATCATTTGAATCGTCAACGCATAGAGCGTGTCGCCCTTATCACCAGCCCGCGCATTCCGAACCCGCAGCTCACAGCGGCACATGCTGCTGATACCCTCTGGATTCACCGCGAGGCCGCGGGCCTCATCGATCAAAATCAGCATTTCGGATCCTCGCTAGTAACAAATTCGGTAAGGTTGCTCGAAGCCACGCCATCAGCGGGCTGCGCGCGATTGTGTGAAATTTCGGATAAGGCCTCGGTAAGGCCGTGGATGACACCAAAGCCGATGCCGTCGAGCCAGGCGTGCCACTTCTCCAGGGCCGCTCTGCGCTGCTGCATCGCTTGGGTGTGGATGTAGGTGCTGGCGATCTTGCCCAGCGAGTGGTTGAGCAGCATCTCGCCGATGTGCCCGTCGATGCCGAGGTCGGTCCAGGTGCTGCGGGATACCTTGCGCAGATCGTGACTGGTCCAGGCGCCCTGCCCCAGCCGGGTGAATACCTTGCTGGCCTGTGCTTCGCTGAGCGGCAGCCCGCGGCGACTCGGGAACAGGTAGGCGCCTTCGTAGCCCTGACCCTGCTGAATCGCCCGGTATCGCACAAGCAGCGCCTTGAGCTGGGCCGTCAGTGGCAGGCGGTGCTCGGTGCGGGTCTTGGCGTTCGCTGCCGGGATGAACCACTCGGCACCGGCCAGCGAGATATCAGCCCACCGCGCCATGCGGGTTTCACCGATCCGGGTGCCGTGGGCCAGCATCATCAGGGCCAGCATCCCGTCGCTTGGGCTCTGCGCGAAGGCCTGGGCCAGCAGTTGCATCAGGTCGGCCAACTGCACACCACGCAGGCGCGCTGCCTTGGGCAGGATCTTGGCCTTGGTGAAATCGTTGAAGCGCATCCCGGCCATGGGATTGCGGTCGATCAGGCCCAGCTGCAGGGCCTGGCGGAAAGCAGTCAGCAGCAGCGCGAACATCTGGCGCAAGTACGACAGCGACACCTCGGCCTGACACGGCCACATCAGGTGCTTGTCCAGGGCGTCAGCAGTGACGTCGACCACAGCGAGTTCATCCAGGCGCGGCTTGAGGTGCTGGGCGATAGCCGAGCGGGCGCCGGCCTTGCGCTTGGCCGACAACGAGCGGTCCCGCACCATCCGGTCGCCGTACCAGTCGAGCAACTGCCCCACCGAGACCATGCCGGACACCACAGGTGCTGTCGCCGGACTACGCAGCAGGCGCTGACGCAGCGCAGGAAGCTCAGCCAGCACAGCCGACACGCCCAGCTCTGGCCAGCGCGCGACTGGCACCCACTTCTTTCCGCGCACCAGGTGCCAGGTGGCGCGCTCGCGGTTGCTCCAGAAGCGCAGGTACAGCCCAGGGTGGCGAGAGTCGCGCAGATCCCGCACGGACTTGTCGGCAGACTGCCGGCGAATCTCGGCCTCGCTGAACTTCACTTCCCGGGTGGCACTCATGCAGCCACCGTCGCTGGCAGCATCAGATAGGCCCGCAGCTGCTCCATGGCGTCGAAGTGACCGCGGCACACAATGGCCAGATAGCCCTGCTCGTTCAAACGGCGCAGGCAGTCGCGCTGGCTGACCGAGACAGGCGCCGGCTCTACCGTTGCCTTGAATTCGATGTACAGCCCGAAGTAACCGCCGCGCGCCATCGGCAGCACCAAGTCGGGAATGCCGGCCTTGACGCCTTGGGCCTTGAGTTTGGCGGCAACGGCTTTGACCCGGTGCCCGCCGTTCGGGACGTGGTAGATCAGTTCGTGCACATCGGGATGCTTCAGGCGGATTTCAGTCATCAGCGCGGCCTGCTCCTGGCCTTCGCGGTCGATGGGCTTGGCGCGAGGGGCGCGCGGTTTAACTGAGCGGACACCGAGCGGTTTCATGCGACCAGTACCCCTTCGTTGAGGAGTGCGGCCTGGGTGCGCATCACGCCCTCGGCGTGGTACTGACGGGCGGTGTCGCGGGCGATGACACGGCTGCGGCCATCGCAAGCATCGTGGCAGGCGCTGCAGCACCAGGCGCCCTGCAGGTCGTGCGGTTTCTTACCTACACCGCATGTGCCAGCCAGGCGGTAATGCGCCAGGACGGTAGTTTCTGGATTGCCATTGCAGACGCCGGGAATACGCACTTGGCATTCTCGACCGCGCGCGGCCTTGGTCAGCTTCGATTGCCGCATGGGCTGTCTTCTCCGTGAAGATCGATAACGGTGTAGGCGCTCGGCCACATGTGTTGGCCATGGGCAATGGCCGAAGCCTCATCCCGGTAAAGCGCGATGGGTGGGTGCTCGGCAACTGCGAGGCCGAACAGATCGCCACGGCAGTACAAGGCCCAGCGGTACTCGACGAGGTCAGGCGCCGGCAGCTTGATCATTGGCCTGCCATCCGGGCACGGAGGGAGGCAAGGGCCGCGCGGCCAACTTCGGGCGTGCTTCGGGCGGCAGCCTCGGCCGGGAGTGCCAGCGGCATCTTTTGCAGCGGCTCGCCCGCCATCAGCCGGCGGACAGCGATGCTGTAGTTCCGCTCGAACAACTTGCTGCTCAGGTTCTCGGCGAGCTTGTTCAGGCTTTCGAAGCCGCACTCCTTCGCCGCATGCCATACCGCGTCATGGCTCCACTTGCCCTTCCCTGCCATGGCGGGATGAGCATTCCGGCAGGCCTCGCGGAACGCAGCGCGCAGCGGCGGCAAACCGAGCATTTCCGGGGATGGCTGGCACCACTGGATGAACTCACCGGGCGGCGGGATGAAGGCGGCCCCTGACTGGCGGCAGCGCATCAAGCCGAACTGCAACTGCTCTGGACTGCTGATGCCGGCCTCAAGGAAAGCGGTGAGCCACTGCTGCTTGGATGCGTTGTAGGTGGCTTGGTCAGGCCAGGCCTGCTTCCAGGCGGTACAGATCGAGCGCAGGTCGCGGAAAAGGTCGTTGATCACCGCCGCGGTCTTTCGATTGAGCTCCGCCCTAACATCCTCCGGGAGCTCGTAGCCAGTCGGGATCTGCTGGCCGGCCTGCACCTTGGCCCACAAGCCGTGCGTCACAACGGCAACTGGATTCATCGGGCAACTCCCGTGTCGTTCCACGACGTGTCGCTATCATCCAGCGGCGAACCACCCGCGCCAGCACGCAACGGAACCACCTTTGCGGCATTTGCGAGATCGCGTTTTCTCCAGGCGATCAGATCCGCTATCCACTGGCTCTCGGTCTTAGCCAAGCCCTTGGCGTCGTGATGAACGACGAAGCCCGCAATGGCGTCTATCGAGAGCTCCGAGAGAGGGACCCCGGATCGCATGGCATATGCCTGGAGCTGCACCGGATCAGGGGTCCAATCCAAGTGCATCGCGAACGGCTCGCGCGGAGAGTGTGTATTACTTCCCTTCCCTTCCCTTCCGGGGGTGAGGCCTCGATCATCGCTAGACGAGCCTTCGTCGATGCATCGGCGATCACTCGGCGATGGCTCCACGAAGTTAGGGTGCTTGTAAGTCGGGCGATCGATCTTCTGGTGGTGCCAGCCGTTGACGTGCAGATACTGCTTCGACGCAGACTCGTAGAGTGCGATCAGGCGGTTCTCCACCAGCTCGGCGAGCAAAGCCTCGACCGCCAGTGCAGTGATATCGTCACCAGGGAAAACGAGAGCCTTGATGGTCTTTGGAGACATCGGGTGGTTGCCGGCATCGTCACAGAAATTCCAGATGCCGATGAACAGGAGTCGAGCCATCGCCGAGCACTCCATGACCTGCTCGCTCGTCCAGAACTCCGGCTTGATGGTGCGGATTCGAGCCATTAAGAGTGCCCTCCCTGACGGAAATCCTGACGCGTCAGTTTTAACGAGAAGCCGGAAACTGACGCTGCGTTCACGGTATTGCCTGCATCGACTTGGCGGTGCATAATCGACCTCGATTTGAGTTGTGAAGAAGCCGCCCTGCCAGGCGGTTTTTTTTCGTGTGCGATTCAGGTACTGGATGGATCAGCAGGTGTTTCTGTCATCTACTGGCTCATTGCCAGGTCGCGCATAATTGTCTTCGTCAAGCAGCCGGGCGGTGTGCTTTGGGTCTAGCTGGGACCGGTCGCTGCTCATAGGCCTCAATACGGCCGTCGTCATGGATGACCACATGAACGCACCGGCCGGCCCGCACCATTTGCGAAACGGCGCTTTGATTCATACCCAGAGCCGCCGCCAGATCGGCCTGGGTTCCATGGAGCTCTAGATATTCAGTAAGGGGGATCGTCTTCATGTCCGTTCCAGCGTGCGTATATGCATATCGATAGTAGCAGCGCTACTTTAATCAAACAAGGAAATACTAGCAGCGCTGTTTGTGACACCATCAGCACAGCTAATATTCTTCATGACATGAAGACACGACGCCCACTTACACCCGAAGAAATCCAAGAGAGCCAGCGCCTCAAAGCTATCTATGAGCAGCGGAAGCAAGCGGCAAAAATAGCCGGTAGATCCCTCAACCAGGCCGATGTCGCAGACGCTTGCGGTTGGTCCGGCCAAAGCGCGTTCAGCCAGTATGCGACGGGAAAAGTACCGCTGAATCTCGAGGCGTTGCTGAGGATGGCCAAAGCCCTAGACTTCTCACCAGCTGAAGTCAGCCCCAGGCTTTTGAAAGGCATTGCAGAGCCTATGCAGCCCTCGAAAGATATGGAGCTGAAGCCAATTCGAGCCTGGGATGAAAAGACGCCCGTTGATGATGACGAGGTGGCCGTGCCGTTCCTGAAGGAAGTGGAGCTAGCTGCGGGCTCGGGCCGCTTCGGCATTGAAGAAGATGACGGATCCAAACTAAGGTTCGACAAAGCGAGCCTTCGGGCCAACGGGGTTCAGTTCGAAAAGGCGAAATGCGTAAGGGTCAGAGGCAATAGCATGACCCCTGTGCTCCGAGACGGCGCCACGGTTGGCGTGAATACAGGCCTCACGTCGATAACAGACATCACTGACGGTGAGCTGTACGCGATCAACCACAGCGGGCAACTCCGCGTGAAGCAGGCATACCGAATGCCTGGCGGCATCAGGTTGCGAAGCTTCAACCGAGATGAACACCCCGACGAAGACTACAGTTTCCAGCAGATGCAAGATCAAGAAATCAGCATCATCGGCCATGTATTTTGGTGGGGAATGTACGCCAAATAGCCCGCACCTAGCCCGCCATCCAAGCCCGCCAAGCGCGGGCTTTCTTATGCCCAGCGAAATAAATATTAGCACTGCTATTTACAACGCATATCAGCGCTGCTACTTTTCATGCATGCCGGATCGACACCGGCCAGCAGTGAAGGCAGCGATGGACAGGCCTAAACGGTCCAGAGGGGTGGCAACTGCCCCAGGCGTGCAGCGTAAAGCGCCAAGAACAGTTATCCAGCGGGAGAACAAGCCGAAAGGCCCGCGGCTGGAGTCAACAACACGTAAATTGCCGAAGACCGACGCCAGTTGCGGGTCGAGGCAGATTTCACTGGCTGGCCTTGGCGACAGGGCCAGACGGGAAATCAACTGGAGGAAGGGCATGAGGCGTTTGATTTGTGCAGGTGTTTACTGGCTCATTGAGCCCCTTCTTGATCGGCTTGATCGCAGGCAAGCAGAGCGCGACGAAGTTGTCCGCCGCGCGATTGCCATCAGGAATGATTAGCGCCCTGGGAACGATGGAAACTTAGGGGAAATCGGGTTTGTGATTTTGGCGAACACCCCATAGATATGTCCGCATTCTGCGCAGTGTGCCACCTGAAACCAGGCATCACCGCTTCCATGCTGCTGAACGCTGTCCTGGCTGACAATGCAGTTGAGACCGACAGCAGCGCAGCTTGGGCATTTGGGCTCAGCGAGTTTCTTTTGTTCCATCAAATTTGCCTCAACAGTCGTAGGGACTTGCGAGGCTACCACGGCCCGGCGTGGCTAAACATCCGGGCACCATCAATTCGCCACCACAGCTGGCGGCCCGATCACCTGGTACTCCCCAGCACCAGGCTGTATCGGTCGTGACGTTCGCCCTCCCGTTGGTCCGGGAGGTCTACGGCAGCGAGCGTCACGACCAATGCAGCCCCAACGGAAGTGAATTGCGATGACCAAGTCATTCAAGCAAATGATCAAGGATGGCGATGTGCGCCGCGCAGACGCCATGCGAGTGAAGCTGGAAGACCTCTACGAGGAACCCGGCTTTAACTTGCGCATTGAGGGTGATGCCCTCGAAGCAAGCATTGAGCTTCTGGCTGAGTTCATTGCGAACGGCGGCCAAATCCCACCGCTTGAGGTTCGTCCCCGACCTGCGGGCGGCGTTTGGATTGTGGATGGGCACCGCCGACGCCGAGCAATGCTCAAACTGGATAAAGCCGGTCGCCTGCCCAGGACGCCTAACAGGGACAATCCCGAGATACTCGAAGCTTGGGTGCCAGTGGTCGCGTTCGAGGGCAGCGATGCCGACCGCGTTGCTCGGATCATCTCAAGCCAGGAGAACGAAAAGCTCTCCCCGCTGGAGCTGGCAGAGGGTTACAAGCGGTTGCGGGCCTTCGGCTGGATGCCCGAACAGATCGCGAAGAAGGTCGGCAAGACGCGGCAGCATGTTGAGCAGGTGCTCACAGTAGGCGACGCCAACACCGATGTGCAGAACCTGGTCGCCGCTGGCCATGTATCCGCAACGACCGCCGCACAGGTGGTTCGCGAGCACGGCGACGGCGCCGGCAAGGTGCTGGGTGCCGAGCTGGAGAAAGCCCAGGCCAGCGGAAAGAAGAAGGTCACGGCGGGCACGATGAAAGGCCCGACGATCCCTAAGCCACGTCTTGAAGCCGTGCACACCGCCTCTCGCAATTTGATTGCATCGCTTGGTGCAGTCGACGAAGACAGCAGATCCCTCACCTTACCCACCGCGCTTGTCCTTGAGCTGCGCAAAGCCTTGGACGGCGCCCTACCGAGATGAATCATGGACACGATCACCTGCGGCTCATGGATTGGCCAGCTCGGCAAGGCGCTGGCTCCCCGTGAGCTTGAAGCGCTGCTGTGGGTGG
Source organism: Pseudomonas sp. SWRI51 (assembly GCF_014268825.1). Taxonomy (NCBI): domain Bacteria; kingdom Pseudomonadati; phylum Pseudomonadota; class Gammaproteobacteria; order Pseudomonadales; family Pseudomonadaceae; genus Pseudomonas; species Pseudomonas sp. SWRI51. Next base: position 20,574 of record NZ_JABWRG010000009.1, read on the forward strand.
CCCAAGGCCTAACCACCAAAGAAATCGCCCGCCAGATGGCAGTCAGCCCAGGCACCGTCGCCAATCGCATCGAAGCCGCTCTCTTCAAGCTGGAAGCCGGCCGGCGCATCGAGGCGGTCACCAAAGCCATGCGCCAGCAAATCATCAGCCCGCTGTGCATCGCGCTCGCTGGGCTGGTCGCCATGCATTCCGCCATCAGCGACAGCGACCCGATGCGCCGTGATCGCCGCGCACCAGAGCGCCGTGAAGCGGTGTTCCGCATAGCCCGCAAAGCCGAATCCTTCGACTACTACGCCTGATACTCACGAGGAGCACACCATGCACCCACGCCTTCAAGAACGCGCGGCCGTTTTGGCTGATATGCGTGCTCGTACCTTCATAGCTACCACCGAGTTCTACGAGAAGATCGGGCGCCCTGCTCCACCGCAGGGGCCTCGCTTCCAGGCGGTCGCCAAAGGCAAAGCTTGGCATGTCATCGAGATTTCCACGGGCCTGACAAAGGGCTTCTGCTTCAGTCATCGCGCAGCGATGCGCTTCGTGGATGCGATGGAAGCTGGAGTAGCCAGCAAGCGAGGCGCACTGCAATGAACGGAGCACCCACTCACGACCCGCGCGAGGCGCTGCTGGCACAGCTCAATGCGAGCATCGACAACTTCTTCGGCAGTGGTGGCAGCGTCCAGGTGCTGCAAGGCTTTGAGCCGGTGCCACGTCGTCCTCACCACGCTTCCGATCTGGCTGCAGGTGATCACTCGATCACTGAGCGCCTACGTGCTGAGCGCGAGCAGCTCCAGCGGGTCAAGGAAGCAGCCAAAACGATGACACTTGGTGAGGCCGTCCGCGAGCCGGGTATCGGCCGGACAGAGCTTCACCGCATTTCGAAGGCTCACGGTTTCCTGTTCAGGTCGAACAACAAAGAGCGCCAGCAGCGCGAGGTTGCTCGCCAGGCAAGAGCCGCTGAAAAGGCGCGGATTGTCGATCTGGTGCGCGCCAACAGCGGCAAAGGCTTGAGCCGCCACTTCGTCGCCGGCCGTCTTGGCATCAGCGACGGATACCTCAAAAAGATCATCGAGGAGAACGGCCTCGACTTTCCGCTATACGGGGACCGACCTTGACACGCATCACCGCGCGCGTTCGGCATGGCCGGCGCCAGCAACACATCAATCTGCCGCCCAGCGGCTTGGGAGGTATCGGCCATGGCCGAGAAGAAGACCGGCAGCGCGAAGCACTCAGCGGACTACCGCGCCCGGCAGAAGGCGGAAGCCGAGAAGCTGGGCATCGAGGACGTGACAATCACGATGCCGGCTGGGATCAAGAAGGCGTTCGCGGCCGAGCTCAAGCGTCACGGCTACAAGCAGGTGCAGGAGCTGTGGCAGGACATGGCCCTGTCATGGATCGCCCAGGAGCCGGAAGAGCGGGCGCGACGACTCGAAAAGCCTGACGCGCCAGCTTTCTACATATCGCCGAAACTGGCGCGACAGTTCAATGAGGCCAGCATGGCTGAGCTGAGGCGTGATCCGGGCGATGAAATCTGCCCCCCAAGAACCGACCCGTGCTAGCTGGTCTTTTTCTCGGACTTTGGCGGCTTCACCTTAGGCATTGGAGTCCCACTTTTTACAGGGGGCAGCCCATGATCATAGGTTGGAACTCCTCGGTTTTTGTCATTCGATCCCTTTCCGCTGTCTTTACTCATCATCGGCACCCACGTAGAAGTTGTTGAAGTAGTATCTCATTTTGCTTTCGGCTTGAAGCATCAAGTCAGCAGCTTCAGGCAATGATGTGCTGGCGAAAGACGACTTCATAATTGCCGATTTCTTGCTGCGAACTTGAAATCGCTTTTCGTTAATTTCTTTTGCTGTCAAGACCTCTTCCGCAACATCATGCCAACCGCGCTCTGCTTCATCCGCCAAAGAAAACAGCTCAATGGAAGCAACGGACAATGGCTTGATTCTCGTCTTGAAGGGTAACAGCTTGTAAGCAACCGACACTACTTGGCTTACCGCGATGATCGAGCCCCAAACCATCGAGGCATCCTTCCACATAGCCCAAGCAGCAATACTTGCAGAAGATGTGAGGGCCAGAAATATTCCCACTCCAGTATCAATGCGCTCACTGCGCTGCTGGTAAAGCTCCAGATAGTAAGCGTGAGCCCTGAGCTCTTGCATCTCAGTCCAATACTGTTGTTGGTACATACGATCCTTCGCTTGATGTCTCGAATCCTAACTTAATACCCCACCACGAAGTGAATTTCCACTACGACTTCGTTGCCTGTTGAAACCTTTTAATCGAAACCAACGAACCACGCCACCCCGGCGAGGGCGGCGCCTGCACGCAAGGACAACGACATGACCGAGCAAGAGCACGACGAAAGCAAACTCGAACGGGTGATCCGCAAGATCAAGCGCTGCCTGGCCCTCTCCAAAAGCTCGAACGAGAACGAGGCCGCCACCGCAATGCGCCAGGCCCAGGCGCTGATGCGTGAATACCGCCTGACCGAGCTGGACGTGCGTCTGAGCGATGTCAGCGAGGTTGAGTCGGAGAAGGCGCGCGCCAATCGCCGCCCTACCTGGGATCGTCACCTGAGTGGCATCGTGGCCCAAGTGTTTGGCGTCAGGCCTCTGTCTTATCAGCACTGGTGCAAATCGTCCGGCCGCAGGGTTGATCGCGCGCTGTTTGTCGGAGTTTCTCCAGCCCCGCAGATCGCGATTTATGCCTACGAGGCTCTTCTGGTGAAGCTGACCTTGGCGCGCCGTGAGTATGTGGCGCTCGTCCGTTCAGGCAAGCGCCACAGCTCCTACTCCCCCGAGACCGCCGGTGATCATTTCGCTCTCGCCTGGGTGTCCGCAGTTCACGGCAAGATCCATGAGCTGCTTCCTCGCGGAGAGGAAGATCCAGGGCTTACCCACCACTCGGATGGTCGCGACCTGGTCGCCATTGAAACGCAGGACAAGGCATTGATCGACCAGTACCTGGCAGGCCAGGAAATCGGCAAAGCCCGAAAGGCGCCAAAGGTTGAGTTGGATCTGGACGCACAGATCGCCGGGTTGCTGGCGGGCCAGCGCGTCGAGCTGAACCCAGGCATGGCACACAGCGGTCAGGCCCAAGCACAGATCGCAAGCGGTCAGTGAGGAGAGCCCTATGAGTACATTCGCAGTGTTCGGAATGACCCGCGACGTAGCGCTGGCCGAGGCCAAGAAGCGCGTCAAAACCAGCAAGCCCGGCAAGCCTGGCGCCCCCCCCCTTGCAACTGACGCCAGCCCAGTGGCACGAAGCCGTCGCGAAATACGCTGACAAGCTCATGAGCGGCGAGCGAGTGAAGCAACTGAGCAATCTATTCGACGCCCCTCAGTACGCGCAGCAGTTCATCGAACTGGCAAAGAAGCACAGCGAGTGCCGAGATTTGCGCATCCGCGCCCGCTGCGCGCTAGTCGACGCCAAGGGCAAGCCGGTGATCAATCCAAAGACCAAGATGCCGAAGATCGGATGGTCTGACTACCAGGCTGGAGCTCACGCGGCCTGAAGCGTCTGCCCTCCTTTCAATGTGATTACGTTCTGATCATTCACAAACTCGACCTGTTCGACAACATCCATAGCCACTCGATGAGCCTCCTCAAGGGTGGGATAGCTGGCTTCCCTGAGCACGGCATACGCAGGCCTCTCCTCGCCCCGCTGAACACTCAAGATCGGGTAATAGCCGCCCTGCAGCTGCGAGGCGCCCGACCAAATAAACGCTTCCCCAAAAACTTTCGTACCCACGGCAGTGCTCCTGTTGTGAACTGGACCAATAGGAAAGCACGGGTATTCGCTCAATTCCAGGATCCGAGATTTCAACATGCCCACAGAAAACCGATCCATCAACACCGATATGGTCAGCGAGATGTTGCCGTGCCCCTTCTGCGGCCAGCAGGACTTTCTTATCGAGCGCCTAGACAGCGACGCCTCAGTGGTGATCTGCCAAGGCCTGACTGGGCCGCATGAGGCTTGCCTGGCCCGTGGCCCAGTTGGCTTGGTACAGGATGAGGGCGAAGAGCAGCCAGGGCGCGACAAGGCGATTGAGCTGTGGAATGCGAGAGCCGAGCAGCACCACGCCGAGCCAACCGCCTGGTATGACCCCACCCACCGAGACTTTATCACCGCCGAAGGGCGAGCAGCGACCCTGCGCATGGGCGACGGTGACTGCCTAGCGCGCTACAGCGTTCGGCTCTTCGCCGCTCCCACGGCAGCAGAGGAGCTTGATTCGGTGCGGCACTGGCGTGGAAAGCATACCGATGTGATGCGGGAGCGTGACACGCTGCGCGCGCAGTTGACCAAGCAGGAGGAGCTGCTCGGCGCGATTGCTGGCTGGACAACCGAAACCCGGGCGGCCGTGCTGGAGGCATTCCAAGACGAGCTCAATGAGAGCGCCAGTTACGCCTGGTACGACGCTGCCATAGCTGACCTGATGGCGCTCGTCGGGGCCTATCCCACAGCGCCGAGCCAGTTGTTCGTGACCACGAAATCCCAGGCACCTCATTCCAACGCCTGAAGATGCGGGCCAACCAGGGCGAATAGCTCAACGGCCCGATAGAGCACATTTGTACTCTATCCAGCTTTCACCCCTCCCTCTATCGGGAGGAGGCAGCAGCACCGCCAGCAGATAAGCCTTGAACGGCCGCGCGCCGCGCCTTGCCAACGCCCCAGGCCATTGCTCGGGTCATCGACTCTCCTGGGCGAGAGTCGAAAGCTTCCTCATGGACCGCCACCCCATCCGGAGCGTACACGCCGATGAACATCTGCGTGGCACCGGTGGGCGACAGCCTCACCTGCACCTCAATGTAGGTGCCGTCATCAAGGGTCTCTTCGTGAGTTCGATGGTGGAGTGTCGGGTCCGACCAATCCCAAAATATCTCGCCGCGAATTCTCATACAGCCCTCCTGCAACCGTTCGTTATGTCTAGCTACGAAGGATAAAAATAGCGCAAGCAAGACGCGATGCAACAGCTCAAGGCCAAGGCTGTGAGCCGAATCGGACAATCGGCTTTCAAAGCTGTACCTACCCCCTCCCCTGTACAACTTTTTGCCCGCGAGATGGGGCAGAGCAGACGTGCGGTTGACCTACGCCTCAGTGTCGGGCGCGCCGATCGATGCTGCAAATTCCATCCATTCTTCGAATGCTTTTCGATGCTCGCTGCAGACGTATTCCCAATCCGCTCCCGAAATGTGGCCATAAGCCACGCGACTCATGGCCGCAGTGGTTAGAACATCCAGCTTCCGCAACAGTTCGTAGGCACGAAACTGCTCCTCCCTGTTTACTTTTGCCAATTTCGCCACCGATGTGTGAGGCCAGCCGATTGGCGGGCCTAGTCGGTGGACCGCTACATACCCTCATAGGTCACTAATCCCCCCAATTAATTCGGAAAGCCGCGATATGGCGGCCAAGGAATCGTCATGCCTGAAGAAAATCAACGGATTCAGCCGATCGCTGTTGAGCGTGATGAGCACGGCTTCTGGACCCACCCTGCGTGGCCCTCAACGGATGAGGAGCTTATTCCGTATTCCTGGTTCGATGATCACGGCCTAGCCATCAAACAGGTCGATTTCGAATATGACGCGTCCGAAACCCTCCAAGCGGCTTGGTACCACGACGGCATCGCAGACTGCACCACCTGGAACCCGAGCCAACCAGCAGGTGATGACTGGTTCATCTTCTCCATCCATGACACAGAAGACGGACCGATCTGCGTATGGGTCCGCCACAAGGTGACTCCATGACCCGCCTCGTCCTCTGCCTCCTGCTGCTGGCCACCGGCGCCAGCGCATCGCCTTTGCCGTATGGGGTTCGCGTCTTCCATGACGATGAGCGCGGCGCCAGCTGCTGGATCTATCAGCCCGGAAGTGGCGTAGGTATCAGTTGCATCCCCGACAGCCAGCTGCAGGCCGGCAACGAGCGCCAGCTCTCCCCGCACGAACAGCAGGACAATGGGCCAACCCCGGCCGGCGCACAGGCGCAGCGGATCGAAGAGAGGTATTCGCTATGAAGGCACTTTCGATTCGCCAGCCATGGGCCTGGCTGATCATGAGCGGTGGCAAAGATATCGAAAATCGCACTTGGCACACGAAGTTTCGAGGTCGTTTCTTGGTGCACGCCGCTGCCGGTATGACTCGCCGTGAGTTTCTGTCAGCGTTCGATTTTATGGCCCAAAGGGGGATCAAACCGCCATTCCCGGTACCGCCTGAGAACCTGTTGCGAGGCGGAATCATCGGCTCAGTTGAGCTCGTCGACAGCGTCGATCACAGCGAGTCGCCTTGGTACATGGGTGAGAAAGGCTTCGTGTTGCGCGATCCGAAGCCGCTGCCGTTCTCCCCTATGAAGGGGCGCTTAGGGTTCTTTGAGGTGCCTGGGGAGGCGCTGTGCACCTGCCCATCCGGCGACGGCTCACTGCGCTGGCCATGCCCTGTTCATCCACTAACGGAGCTGACGCCATGAAGACACTCGGCGAAATTATCGAAGCCGCGAAATCAGGCGAGCGGCCGGAATACGACGACTTGAGACTTGCTGTCTGCGCAATGGATGCTCTTATGACCTTCGACCGCCAGGCTATCTGGAAGCTGGCCGAAGGTGAGCAGCAGGGCAAGAAACAAATCCTCATCTGGAGCAGCCTCTGGCAGCGAGAGGAGCAGTTCCAACGCGTCAAGCGGGCCATGGCCGCCACACCGAAGGTGTGGCTTGGCCCTGACAACGACCCCGATAGCGCGGATGTCCAGGAGCGGCGCCGCGTGTCGATCGCCATTATGGGAGGCGTAGCACGGCAAGCTCGAGAGAAGAGCCCATGAAGGAGCGCAAGCCGGAACACCACCCGACTCCAGCCCCCTCCATTCAAAATCGCTACTGTCCGGGCTAGCTTACCTCGTTCGCAAAATGCCCAACGGCTTGGACCACTTGCTTCGCACCGTTTTGAATTTCAAGAATCACGGTGCCGGCTTCGTTCGCTAGAACTAAACCTTCCTCGGCTTTGGCCCGGCTATTGAACATTTCGGAGACAGCTTGATCTGCAAGGGCCTGGTTCTGTTGGGCGACAATAACGATCTCCTCGGTAGCCGAGCTAGTGTGACCTGCTAGCTTGCGGACTTCATCGGCAACCACGGCGAACCCCCTTCCATGCTCTCCAGCGCGCGCGGCTTCAATCGCTGCATTGAGGGCTAGAAGATTGGTTTGTGAGGCGATACCGCCAATGGTTTGAACAATCGAGCTGATTATCGCGGATTGCTTGCCAAGGGCCTCGATGCTTTCGGTAGCCGACTTCATCTGCTCGGCAATACTGCGCATTGTCCCTACTGTGCGCGTCACCACTACCGCTCCGTGCTCAGCACTAGCGTCAGTTTTTCGAGAGACCTCAAAGGCAACGCCAGCCGCATCTTTAACTTCCTGTTCGCGCGCAACTTGGTCAGTAACCACGCTCGCAAACTTCACCACTTTGGAGAGATTACCTTCGGTGTCGTGAACCGGGTTGTAGGTAGCCTCCAACCAAATGTCGTTTCCACGCCCGTCGATCCGCTTGAACCGATCTGCCACATACTCCCCACGGTTGAGCTTCTTCCAGAAACTTTCGTACTCGTTAGATGAGGCTTCCTCAGTAGAGCAGAACATGCGGTGATGCTTGCCCACGATTTGGCCAAGTGAATAGCCCATGGCATCGAGAAACTGCTTGTTGGCCGCGATAACCGTACCGTCGAGTTTGAATTCAATAACAGCCGTCGACCGCAGCAGGGCTTGGATTAGCGCCTCGTTCTCCTTGGATTGCTCCACGGTGCGGGTAATCTCGCTACCGTATCCCTGAACATAGGCAAGTCGTCCATCTTCACCACGAATGGGGAGCCAATAGATTTTCAGCCACGCCAGGCTGCCGTCTGCCCGGAGGTAGCGATACTCATCATGCACAGGATCAAACTGGGCCACAGCCCTGTTGAAGGCATGAAAACATGGTAGGTCTTTGACATAAGGTGGAACGATTTCAGAGAGAGGCCGCCCGAATAGGCGCTCGTCGGGGTAGCCCAAACTCTGCTTAAACGCCTGGTTGAAAGCGCAGATTCGAAACTGCTCATCGAGCCTGATGGATAACATCCCTCGATCCATCTGCTCGACTTGCTGACGCAGCAGACTCAGCTCCCTGTTGAGTTCTAGAACATTCTTTTTCAGGGTGCGGTTGAACATTTACAGGCTCCGGATTGCTAAGTAGGGCGTTATGGACTTATGTCGTTTTTTCTTGAGCGGATCGGCGTTTTACGTGGCAGTCCTTAGCCCAAAGAATCCAAAGCAGTGCAGCCCTAACCTGAGTGAACGGCCACCGGCGGGGAGACGACCTGAGGAAGAACCCCTAAACTGGCCAGAAAGAATAGGCTGTCGACACTCCGTCCTTACCGGCCTGGTTAGCTCTGATCGCGTTGGACCGCGTCGATAAGACCAGCTACGTCGTCAGGCGGGGAGAGATCCAGCGGCTCTGCAACCGACCCCGATGCTGGATTCAACGTAGCCGCGTGTCGCATCCATTTCTCGAAAGCTTCTCGATGGGCTATTTGAGCAGCCTCCCACGAAGAGTCTCGAAATCGTCCGTATGCAACTTGGCTCATTATGGTCGAGGTAATGGCATCAAGCTCTCTGAGCAATTGGTAGGCGATGTATCTCTCGTCAGGTAGCGGCATATCAGTTCTCGCAGGGTTGCAGCAGCCCCAAACGTCAGGACAGCAGTATAGATCCAATAGACCGCAATGATGTCATTTTGATCCCTGTTTGAGCGGGCGACCTGTCCAACTCGCTTCTTTCCCCTGCATCAGCAAGCCACAGGCTAGAACCCCAGCACTGACCTAGCCCCTATCCCTATAGCTAAAGCCCGCCGACATGAGCGGGAATGGAGAGACTCATGCTCAATTTTCTGGCTCGCCTGTTCAAGCGAAGGAAGAAGACCAACCCGCGCCCAGTGCTAGCACGTACAGCATCTGCGCGCGGCCACAGCCGGGCAACTGGTAGGCAAGACCCGGTGCTTGATCCGCTCAACCCGTTGAGCCCTGCCAGCCCGGTGCATCCAGCCTACCAAGCCGACACCTACGAACCATCGCGTAGCACCAGCAGTTCCTGCTCCAGTCGTGACTACAGCAGCCATGACAGCGGCGGCAGCTACTCGTCGGGCGACAGCTGCAGTTCAAGCGACAACGGGTCCAGCTCCAGCAGCTGCGACTGACCAACAAACTGCCGCCATTGGCGGCGTGGAGACCATCCCATGGAAACCGAAAGCACTGGCGACGTCGACAAGGTCACCGAACAACGAATGGCTGATCTTCTCGGCTGCACCAAACGAGCCTTGGAAGGCCGTCGACTGCGGGGAGGAATCCCCGAAGGCGTCTGGATCAAGCACGGCGGACGGATCATCTACAGTAAGAAGAGGTATGACGAATGGCTGGAAAGCCAATGGATTTTCCCCCTGGCATCGACGTCCACTACGGCTCGCTCCGACTCAGGTTCATGTGGGAAGGTACTCGCCGAAGTGAGACCCTTCCCTACCCCCCGACACAAAAAGGGATCAAGGCTGCATCCCAGCTTCGCGATAAAGTAACCAGCCTGATCAAGCTCAACCTCCTCGACCACGACAAATACGCCGAGCTGTTCCCGAGCTCCGCCGCTGTCGTGGGTGGTATTCCGACATTTGGCGAGTACGCCCAGCTGTGGCTGGATAGTCGAGAGATCACCGCAGGCACCAGGCTGAACTATAAAGGCACCTTGAATCTGTACTGGGTGCCCCACCTTGCGTTGGTACGTATCGATCTGATCACATCAACGCTGCTGAGACGGATCGTTGCCGCGATCACCTGGACATCGCCGTCGGTCAAACGCAATGCGATGGTGAAGCTTTCAACCATCCTACGTTCGGCGGTGCTGGACGGGCTGATAACAAGGAATCCCGCAGAGGCCATCCAGCTACCAGCGCGCTCAAGGAAGGAGGTCGATCCATTCACCTTGGACGAGGCGAATGCAATCATCGCTGAGCTTTACAAACACCAGCACTGGCCCAGCCAGATCTATGCGGCGTTTTTTGAGTTCATGTTCTTCACCGGGCTTCGTTTGTCCGAAGGCTTGGCGCTGCGCTGGGACGCGGTGGATAGGAAGAAGAAGACCGCTCACGTGCGTCGGACAATCGCGCTGGGTGTGGTGGAAGAAAGGACAAAAACCGGGCGAGATAGATTTGTGCTGCTCAACGACAGGGCATTGCATGCCTTGGACTTCGCCGAGCAATATGCCGAGCGCCGAAAGCGAGGGAAGGGAAAATTCACCGAATCACCGTTCGTCTTCCCGCCGGGGAAGAATGGTGAGCACGTCAAGCAGACCTCGGACCTACACCACCAGTGGCGCCCGATCTTGCAAGGTTTGGGGGTTAGGTACCGCCCCCCGTATAACTGCCGTCACACCTATGCGACAATATGCTTAATGTCAGGTCTCAACCCCGCATTTATCGCCCAACAGCTCGGGCATAGCGTGCAGATGCTCTTATCGACTTATGCGCGCTGGATTAACTCGTCCAACGACTGGCAGGAGCTGGAAAAGCTCCAGATTGGTCCGAAATTGGTCCGCAGCTGCGACGAAGCCACTTAAGTTATTGATAGGTAAGCTCCTTGATCTCCACCGCTAATATCACCATGCAGTTCGGCGCCAAGCCGCTGTTCGAGAACGTTTCGGTCAAATTCAACAACGGCAACCGTTATGGCCTGATCGGCGCCAACGGTTGCGGCAAGTCGACCTTCATGAAAATCCTCGGCGGCGACCTGGAGCCTTCCGGCGGCCAGGTGATGCTCGAGCCCAACACCCGCCTGGGCAAGCTGCGCCAGGACCAGTTCGCCTACGAACACTTTACCGTGATCGATACCGTGATCATGGGCCACGACCAGTTGTGGAAGGTCAAGGCTGAGCGCGACCGCATCTACTCGCTGCCAGAAATGACCGAAGAAGACGGCATGGCCGTCGCCGAGCTGGAAACCGAGTTCGCCGAAATGGACGGCTACACCGCCGAATCGCGCGCCGGTGAGCTGCTGCTGGGCCTGGGCATTCCGCTGGAGCAACACTTCGGCCCGATGAGCGAAGTTGCCCCTGGCTGGAAGCTGCGCGTGTTGCTGGCCCAGGCGCTGTTCTCCGACCCGGACGTCCTGCTGCTCGACGAACCGACCAACCACCTGGACATCAACACCATCCGTTGGCTGGAAACGATCCTCACGGCGCGTAACAGCACCATGATCATCATTTCCCACGACCGTCACTTCCTCAACAGCGTGTGCACGCACATGGCTGACCTTGACTACGGCGAGCTGCGCCTGTTCCCAGGCAACTACGACGAGTACATGACCGCGGCCACCCAGTCGCGTGAGCAACTGCTGTCGGACAACGCCAAGAAGAAAGCCCAGATCGCCGAGCTGCAGACCTTCGTCAGCCGCTTCTCGGCCAACGCCTCGAAAGCCAAGCAGGCCACCTCGCGGGCCAAGCAGATCGACAAGATCCAACTGGCCGAAGTCAAGCCGTCCAGCCGCGTCAGCCCGTTCATTCGTTTCGAACAGACCAAAAAGCTGCACCGCCAGGCAGTGGTCGTCGAGAAAATGGCCAAGGCCTTCGACGACAAGGTGCTGTTCAAGGACTTCAGTTTCACCGTCGAAGCCGGCGAGCGCGTGGCCATCATCGGCCCCAACGGCATTGGCAAGACCACCCTGCTGCGCACCCTGGTCGGTGAAATGACACCGGACAAAGGCGCGGTGAAGTGGACCGACAGTGCCGAGGTTGGCTACTACGCCCAGGACCACGCCCACGACTTCGAAGACGACGTGAGCCTGTTCGACTGGATGGGCCAGTGGACCAGCGGCGAGCAAGTGATCCGCGGCACCCTGGGGCGCATGCTGTTCTCCAACGACGAGATCCTCAAGTCGGTGAAGGTGATTTCCGGGGGTGAGCAGGGCCGCATGCTGTTCGGCAAGCTGATCCTGCAAAAGCCGAACGTACTGGTGATGGACGAACCGACCAACCACCTGGACATGGAATCGATCGAGGCGTTGAACCTGGCGCTGGAAAACTACCCCGGCACACTGCTGTTCGTCAGCCACGACCGGGAGTTCGTGTCCTCGCTGGCCACGCGCATCCTGGAGCTGACGCCGAACGGTGTGATCGACTTCAGCGGCACCTACGACGACTACCTGCGTAGCCAGGGCGTCGTGGTCTGATCTGACAGCCCGCTCCCACGACGAGCGTTGGGGCACAGTAATGTGCAGGCCTGCGCCGGCCTCATCGCAGGCTGGCGCAGGGCCACAAAGATTCGACATGCTGGCTTGCCGCGCTTTCTGCCTGCCCCATTTTCGGCTACCATCCAGCGCTTAATTCGTTAGCCTGCTTTCTTTTATTCCGCACAATCGCCATCATTGCCCGTACGCCCAACCGCCTACCCGCGAACGAGCCCATGACCGCGCCAGTACCCTCCCCCAGCAATACCAGCAGCATCACGCTGCAAATCCTCGCCATCGTTTTCTACACCTTCATTGCCTTCCTGTGCATCGGCCTGCCGATTGCGGTGCTGCCAGGCCATGTACATGACCAACTGGGCTATGGCGCAGTGATCGCCGGCCTGACCATTGGTTTGCAGTACCTGGCAACGCTGCTCAGCAGGCCGTTCGCCGGCAAGGTGGCAGACACCCTGGGCGGCAAACGGGCGATCCGCTACGGCCTGTATGGCATCGCCGGCTGCGGCCTACTCACCCTGCTCTCGGCCTGGGCCTTGCACCTGCCCTGGCTGAGCCTGGCGCTACTGCTTGGCGGGCGCCTGTTGCTGGGGATCGCCCAAGGGCTGATCGGCGTCGCAACGCTCAGCTGGGGCATCAGCCAGGTGGGCCCGGAACACACCGCACGGGTTATCTCGTGGAATGGCATCGCCTCATATGGCGCCATCGCCATCGGTGCCCCGGTGGGCGTAGTGATGGTCGATGCGTTCAACTTTGCAGCCCTCGGCCCGGCGCTACTTGTCTTGGCCGTGCTAGCCCTACTGGCACTGCGCAAGCGCCCGGATGTGCTGGTGGTGCGGGGTGAACGCCTGCGCTTCTGGTCGGCGTTTGCCCGTGTGGCGCCGTGCGGCCTGGGCCTGACCCTGGCTTCGATCGGCTACGGCACCCTGACCACCTTCGTCACTTTGTACTACCTGGAGCGCGGCTGGAGCGGCGCAGCGCTGTGCCTGAGCGCGTTCGGGACATGCTTCATCATTTCCCGGTTGTTGTTCGTCAACGCCGTGAACCGCTTCGGTGGCTATAACGTAGCCATCGCCTGCATGGCCACTGAAGTGCTGGGGCTGGCCTTGCTGTGGCTCGCACCCTCCCCGCTGTTTGCGATGATTGGCGCCGGGCTGACGGGCTTTGGGCTGTCGCTGGTATACCCGGCGCTGGGCGTCGAGGCGATCCGCCAGGTGCCGAGTAGCAGCCGCGGCGCCGGGCTTGGCGCCTATGCGGTGTTCTTCGACCTGGCGCTGGCGATTGCAGGGCCAATGATGGGCGCGGTGGCGGTGTATCTGGGCTATGCCTCGATCTTTGCCGTGGCTGCGTTGCTCGCCCTGTCAGGGGTGGGCTTGACGCTGTTGCTCGCCCGTCGCGGCTGAGCGCTCGGCGGGCTCCGGCGCACCGAGGGCCTGGCTGAAGAAGGTAGTGGTTTCGCTGCGCAACGACCGGTGGATGTAGCGCCGGTCGACGCCATCGGCGTCCTTGCACAGCGCCGGCATGCGCTGGTGCTGCTCTTCATCGCACGGGGCCATGAACACAAAGTGCCCGGCGCCGGCGAGCAGCCTATAGTCAGGCGTGACCGGCAACTTGCGCGCCAGTGCATCGGCGTTGTGCTCCAGCGCAAGCAACTGGTCATGGTCGCCGCTGTAGATCAGCGCCGGTACCTGCACCCCAGCCAAGGCGTGCCGCCCGAACATCAAACTCAACGGCGCCATCAGCATCACCGCACCGACCCGAGGGTCCGCGTGGGCGGTGAGTTCGCTGTGGTCGGCGATCAGTACGCCGTGCGTCTTGCAGGCATCGGCATCCTTGGGGCGCTCATCGCAGTAACGGCGCAGGCGCTCAAGGTCAGGCTGGGCGCCAGACAGGATCAACGCCGTCTCGCCCCCGGCCGAATAGCCGATTACACCGACCTTGCCGTCATTGAGGTACGGGGCGAGCAGTTTGTCCGCGCGTGCTGCAGTTATTGCTGCGCTGATCTGCAACGGCCGGCCATAAAGGTTGCTCACAGCCCCAAGACGGCTGTGATCGCGGCTGTTGTCCCCAGGGTGAACCACGGCAACCACCACAAAACCCTCCCGCGCCAGACCATTGGCCAGGTCATGCAAGGCCATGGGGCTACCGGTATTGCCGTGGGAGATTACCAGCAACGGAAACTGCCCAAGGGCAACCGGCCCCTCTTCGGCAACCCGCGTCTGGTAGCCCTCGATGCGCACGGGGTGCGCCTGCCCGCTTGAGGGGTAGAACACCAGCGCCTGCATCGGCTTGGCATCGACGGGGTCGGCCAATGTCAGACGGTGCAGGCCCGCCGACCACGAGGCTGCCTCGGCATTGGCCAGCAGGCCGCCGAACAGCAACAAAGTGACCAGGTTCTGCAGTCGATTCATGGCAATAATCCCGGATGTCGTCTGAGCTTAGAACCGTCTTGAAGCCTGCTGGATGAAAAAAGCATGAAAAAAAGCCGACTGGCGCGCGTGGCGACAGTCGGCTGGGGTAAAAACCTGCAGGTCAGGCAGCGACGAACAGCTCGTCGGCGATCTGCGCCTGGGCGGCATCGATGGCCTTGGCACGGTGCTCGGGGCCGTAAGCCAGGCCGTGGGCACGTACGAACTCAAGGTCGGTAATGCCGATGAAGCCCAGGAACACCTTGAGGAAGTCCTCATGGCCAACGCCGGTTGGCTGGCCTTCATGCAGGCCGCCGGCCGTCGATACCACGATCACCTTCTTGTCACCGCACAACCCCTGCGGGCCGGCTTCGGTGTAGCTGAACGTCTTGCCGGCCACCGCTACACGGTCGATCCAGGCCTTGAGCTGGGTGGGTACGCTGAAGTTGTACATTGGCGCGCCGATTACCACGGCGTCTGCTGCCAGGAACTCTTCGAGGGTTTCCTGGCTGAGCTTGGCTTCGTGTGCCAGTGCCGCGTCACGCGCCTCTTCAGCGGTGCCGGCGGCAACCAAGGTAGCGGCGGAGAAATGGCTGATGGCATCGGCAGCCAGGTCGCGATACACCACTTCTATGGATGGGTCGGCTGCCTTCCAGGCTTCTACCACTTCGCGGCTCAACTGGCGGGAGGCGGAATTGTCGCCCAGGATGCTCGAATCGATGTGCAACAGTTTCATAGGACTCTCCAGTGTTTTTGAAGACCGCTGCGGATAAGCGATCACGATGGGGAGAATCCTACCGACATGACCAATGACTGAAAAGTTAGCAAAAATGCGTTAGTTTGTTCCACTGATGGAACAATGAGCCCTTTGCATGCAAGACCTCAACGATCTGTTTTACTTCGCCCAGGTGGTCGAAGCTGGCGGCTTCGCTGCCGCCGGGCGCCAGTTGGGCATCCCCAAATCACGGCTGTCGCGGCGCATTGCCGAGCTTGAGGAGCGGCTGGGCACGCGGCTGTTACAGCGCACCACGCGCCAACTCAAGCTTACCGCCGTGGGCGAGCGCTACTTGCACCACTGCCAGGCCATGCTGCTTGAGGCCGAAATGGCTGATGAGGTGGTTGCCAGCATGTCCAGCGAGCCTCGGGGCCGCTTGCGGGTGTCATGCCCGGTGGCGCTGGCCCACGCTTTTTTGCCTGAGGTGATCGCCCGTTTCCTGGCTCAGTACCCGCTGGTGCAGTTGGACATGGTGCTGCTCAACCGTCGGGTAGATCTGATTTCCGAAGGCATCGACGTTGCCCTGCGGGTGCGCGAGCTGGGTGATGAGGACCCGGCGCTGGTCACCCGCCGCCTGCGCCAGGCGCAGATGCAACTGGTGGCGGCGCCCGGCTTTGCCGACCATGTGCGCCACCCTTCCGAACTTGCCGGCCTGCCGGTGCTGGGCGCGGCGGAGGCTGACCGGTTGGTGCATTTTCGTTTGTTGGGGCCCAATGGTCGCACCGAAGATATTGCCCTTGAACCGCGCCTGGCCATTGATGACTTCGTGGTGCGCAACGCAGCCGTGCGCGCGGGCCTGGGTTTTACAGCGCTGCCGGCGATGTTCTGCGAAGAGGAACTGGCGCGGGGCGAGCTGGTACGGCTACTCCCGGACTGGTCGCTACCGGGCGGTTATCTGCAAGCGGTATACCCGCACCGGCGTGGCCTGTTGCCAGCGGTGCGGGCATGGATTGATCATCTGGCGGCTTCATTCGAAGCCTGTGGAGAGCGCTATGTCTGACCAACGCATGACTCAGGCGCAGGTGGCGGCGTTTTGCCTGGCCCTGCCGGGGGCGCGAGAAGACTACAAATGGGGTGGGATCCGCGTGTTCTCGATTGCCGGCAACAAAATGTTCGCGGTCATGGACCTGGCCGGTGCAGGGTTGTCGTTCAAAGTGGCCGATGAGCTGTTTCTGGGCTATTGCGACCGCCCGGGCATTCGCCCGGCGCCTTATCTGGCGCGGGCCAAGTGGGTAAGCGTGGCGCCGCCCTACCCCATGGGCGGCGAAGAGCTACGCGAGCTGCTCAGCCGCTCGCACCAGTTGGTGGTGAAACGCTTGCCCAAGCGCACGCAGGTGGGGCTGCTGCTACAAGAGCCCTGCGTGCCATAGATGATTGAACCAGAACACCTGGTGCACCAGCACGATGGCCCAGCACACCACTTGGTACGACACCTTGCGCGTTTTGTGGCGAAACAGTTGCTGGGCCAGCAATGCCCCAGGCCAGCCGCCCAGCAGTTCGCTGGCATGCAGCACCTTCTCCGGCGTGCGCCAAACCTGGGTGCGGGCCTGCTGTTTGTCCTGCCAATACAGCAGCAGGCTGATCAAACTCAGTGCCGGGTACATTGCCAAAGGCACCCATGACTGCCCGCTAAGCCCAACCTGCAAGCTGCCGCCCAGCGGTAGCAGGCACAGGCCAGCCAATACCAAGCCCTTGAGCCCGGCATTGCGAATACCCGGCTGAGCAGCCTGCGCGCGAGCCATCAGGGTTGCGCCGTCGCCCAGTCAACCCAACCAAACTGCCAGGTGGCCAGAATCAACAGGCCGAAGGCAATGCGATACCAGGCAAACACCGCGTAGCTGTGGTTGGCGATGAACTTGAGCAGCCCGCGCACCGCGATCATGGCAAAGATGAACGACACCACGAAGCCTAGCGCGAACACGGGCAGGTCTGCAGGCTGGAACAGGTCGCGGTACTTGTAGCCCGAATACACCGCCGCCCCGACCATGGTCGGCATCGCCAGAAAGAACGAAAACTCGGTGGCCGCCTTGCGCGACAGGCCAAACAGCAGGCCGCCGATGATGGTCGAGCCGGAGCGCGAGGTGCCTGGAATCATCGCCAGGCACTGCACGAAACCAATCTTCAGGGCGTGGTGCCAGCTCATTTCATCGACATGCTCGACCTCGACGCGGTGCACGCGACGCTCGGCCCAGAGCATGATCAACCCGCCCACCACCAGCGCGACCGCCACAGTGATGGGGTTGAACAGGTAATGGTGGATCAGGTCGGCGAACAGCACACCCAGCACCACGGCCGGCAGGAAGGCAATCAGCAGGTTGGCGGTAAAGCGCCGCGCCGGCACCTGGGTCGGCAGCCCCACCACCACATCGAAGATCTTGCGACGAAACTCCCACACCACCGCCAGGATTGCGCCCAGCTGGATGATGATGTTGAACGCCATGGCGCGTTCGCCGCCAAAGCCGAGCAGGTCGGCAACGATGATCTGGTGCCCGGTACTCGAAATGGGCAAGAACTCGGTCAACCCTTCGACCACGCCCAGGATGATCGCCTGCAAGGCACTCCAAAAATCCATCATTCCCCCATGGGGGACCGCGCCATTGGCAGGCCCCTCTGTTTTGATATGCAAATGTATACCGCACGCGGCGACGCCGTTTTACAGCGACCCTTGGGTGCAATACCAGCAGAAAAGTTCATCGCGCTAAAGGTTTCATCCAGAGCGGCCGAGATCCTAGCAGAGGGACTGTTTCCGTTCCCGTATTACCTGCAACACGGAATGTCACTTCATACCCATTAGCCGTTGGTCGGGTGGGGGCCTAGGCCAAAGCATGCTTGGATGCCTTCTATAAAAAGAACAACACTGGAGTAACGCATCATGAAGACCCTCAGGTCGATGTCGATCAGCCGCCGTCTCTGGCTGATCCTGCTGGTCGCTGTGGCCATGCTGGTAGTACTGGGCTTGTTGATGCTGCGCCAAATCCATGGCGACCTGTACCAGGCCAAGGCCGAAAAGACCCGCCACGTGGTGCAGACCGCAGCCGGGGTGCTGGCCTATTACCAAGGCCTGGAGGCCGCCGGCACGCTGACCCGTGATGCCGCCCAGCAGCAGGCGCTGCAAGTGGTGCGCGGCCTGCGCTACGAGCAGAACGACTATTTCTGGATCAATGACCTGCAGCCGAAGATGGTCATGCACCCCGTCAACGCCAAGCTCGAAGGCCAGGACCTGTCGTCGATCCGCGACCCTGACGGCTTTGCCCTGTTCAACGAAATGGTCACGCTGGCCAAAAGCCAGGGCGCAGGCCCGGTCGACTACCGCTGGCCCAAGCCCGGCGCCAGCGACCCTGTGCCAAAGACGTCCTACATTCAATTGTTCAAGCCTTGGGGCTGGATCATCGGCTCGGGGGTGTATGTCGATGACGTGCAGGACGAGTTCGCCCGCCAGCTGTGGCACGCCTCGCTGGTCGGCATCGCCATCGCGGTGCTGATGGCGCTGGTGGTATTGCTGATCGCCCGCAGCATCTCACGTCCTTTGCACGAGGCGGTGCAGGCCATGGGCAACATCGCCAGCGGCGAAAGTGACCTGACCCGCCGCCTGGACACCCATGGGCGCGATGAAATCACCCACTTGGGCGAGCACTTCAACCGTTTCAACGGCAAGCTGCAAGGCGTGGTTGGCCAACTGCAAGGCGCAGCCCATGCCCTGGCGCAGTCCGCCGGCCATGTCGGCGACAACGCCGGTGCCGCCCAGGCGCGCAGCGCGCAGCAATCGCTGCAGATGGACCAGGTGGCCACCGCCATCAATGAAGTCAGCTACGCCGTGCACGATGTCGCCAAGCATGCCGAGCAGGCCGCCGGCGAGATGCGCAACGCCCAGCAGCAAGTCGATGAGGGCCAGCACGCCATCCATGGCAGCCTGGAACAGATCGACCGGTTGTCGGCGACCATCGAGCAGGCAGTGCAGGTCATCCGCGAGCTGGCCAGCCACAGCACACGCATTGGCGGCGTACTGGAGGTGATCCGCGCCATCGCCGAGCAGACCAACCTGCTGGCGCTGAACGCAGCCATCGAAGCGGCCCGCGCCGGCGAACAAGGCCGCGGCTTTGCCGTGGTAGCCGACGAAGTGCGCCTGCTGGCCCAGCGCACGGCGCAATCCACCGCTGAAATCCAGACCATGATCGAGCATCTGCAGGGCCAGTCGGAGGCCGCCGTCAAGGCCATCGATACCAGCAGCGAGGCCTCGCGCCAGACCGTCACCCAGGCCCGTGAAGCCGGTACCCGCCTCGATGCCATCAGCCAGGCGCTGAACACCCTGGGTGCCCTGAACGCCTCGATTGCCAGCGCCACCTTGCAGCAGTCGCATGTGGTCGAGGAGATCAACCGCAACGTCACCGAAACCGCCGGGCTGTCCCAGGAAACCGCCGAAGCCGCGCGCCAATCCAGCGAAGCGGGCAACGCCCTGGGCCGCCTGAGCGAAGAACTCGAGCAACTGCTGCGCCAGTTCCGGGTTTAGCCAGCGGCTAGCTTCGAGCTGCAAGCCGCACCGCTCGCTTGCAGCTTGCTGCTTGCAGCTCGCTGCTTGTAGCATCCCGCCCTTTACCCTTGGAAGGCGCGCCGATGTCCGGGCTTGAACTCTTTGCCGCAGCGCTGGGCGTGGTTGCCGTATGGCTCACCGTACGGCAGAACCCCTGGTGCTGGCCGATCGGGCTGGTGATGGTGGTGCTCTACAGCTGGATCTTCTACGAAGTGAAGCTGTATTCGGACATGCTGCTGCAACTGTTCTTCGCCGTGCTGCAGGTGTATGGCTGGTGGCAGTGGACCCGCCCAGACAACCAGAAAGACGCCCGCCAGGTTTCGCGCCTGGCCTCAGCGCCCATGCTCAAGGGCTTGTCCGCAGGCCTGGTGTTCAGCCTGCTGCTGGGCGCCGGCATGGCCCACTACACCGACGCCGCACAACCCTGGCTAGACGCCGCGTTGACAGGTTTCAGCCTGGTGGCGCAACTGTGGATGGCACAGAAACGCCTGCAATGCTGGGCGCTGTGGGTGGTGCTGGATGTGATCTTCGTGGGTTTGTTCCTGTACAAAGGCCTCTACCTTACTGCCGGGCTGTATGCCCTGTTCACCGTGATTGCGGTGCGCGGCTGGCTGGAGTGGCGCCGCGACCCGGCGCTGGCCTACGCATGAAAACCCTGGTGTTGTGCGGCCCCGAATCCAGCGGCAAGAGCTGGCTCAGCGGCGAGATCCAGGCCCATTTTGGCGGTGTGGTGGTGGGTGAATACGTTCGCCACTTCATCGAGCGTGAGCAGCGAGACACCTGCTACGAAGATATATCCGCCATCGCCGAAGGGCAGTTGCAGTGGGAGGATCAAGGCCGCATGCAGGCCCCGCCGTTGCTGATTCTAGATACCCACCTGCTAAGCAATATCCTCTGGAGCCGCACCCTCTTCGGCGATTGCCCAGCCTGGATCGAACACGCCCTCGCCGCCCGCCACTACGACCTGCACCTGCTGCTGCGCCCCGAGGGCGTGAGTTGGGTAGGCGACGGCCAGCGCTGCCAACCAGACCTGGCCCAGCGCCAGGCGTTTTTCAATGACAGCCTGGGCTGGCTGCAGAGCCATCAGCGCCCGTTGCAGGTCATTGAAGGCGACTGGTCGCAACGCAGCGCCGCTGCTCTCGCTGCCGTAGCACGGCTGCTTAGTGGCCAGCTGCCAGCTTGTGCTACCGAGTGTTAACAGCGTAAGACACCTTTGGGCGGCGCAAGCCCCGGATTAGCGGGGCGAGCGGCAAAACCCGGGGACCTGTTTCAGCGCTGAGACAGCGTTTCACGATCTCTTCACATCCCCCGTACTACGGGGTTTTCACCGCTTGCCGCGAGCACTGCGTTTCAGCGCTGATACAACTGCCTCGACCCGCTCCCGCGATTCCCATGCAAGCTGTTGATCTATAAATAAAAAGTAAAACTGGCACGACTTCTGCCCTCCTTCTGTCAACGCTGACCCCGGCCAGCACCGATCAGAAGGAACCGCCACCGTGCACACACTCGACTCAGGCACCCGCATCACCCGCCTCCTGTTGCTGGGTTGTGCACTTGGCGCGGCCCTTAACCTGCCGGCGCAAGCCGACGATGGGCGCATCATCATCCTGCGTGACGTGCAACCGCGCATGGCCACCCGCGCCCCGGTCATCCCCGACCCTAACCCGGTCACCGTCAACACCAACCCTTCTGCATTCATTCTGCGCCAGACCGGCGAGCTGAGCGACGGCGATTTTGCCGGCGTTCGCAGCGGCGCCGGCATCAACAGCATGGTGCTGCAACAGACCAACAACCTGGGCGGCAACGTCAACACCCAGACCCAACTGCCCAACCTTGCCGGCGGGCGTGGTTCGGGCGGCGGCAGCAGCATCGCCAACATGGTCAATTCCAGCGTTCAACAAGGCATGGGTGCGCTGAAAGTACTGGGGGGCAAATAACATGAAGCCTGCACTGCTGATGCTCACCGCGCTGATCTCGCTGCAAGTGAACGCCGACCCGCAAGTGGTGAATACCGCCACCATCGACAGCTCCGGCGCCCGCTACCAAGGCGTGCTGTCGGTCAACCAGGCCGCAGGCGACGGCCAGCAGCAAGCCAATGCCCGCGCCATCGCCCTTGGCCATGACGCCAGCGCCACCACCCAGATTCGCCAACAGGCGCACACGCAGGTCGATGCCTCGATGGCAGCCGGGGCCACTATCCAAGGCAGCGCTTTTAGCGGCGGCAACGGCATTCTGGGGGTCAACCAGAGCGCCGGTGCCGGTAACCAGCAAGCCAACGCGGTGCGCCTGAGTGTCAGCGCGCAACCGCTCAGTCTCGACGACAGCGTCCTCATGCAACAGAACGTGGCGCTGATCAACAACTCAGGTGCAACGGACACCCCAGCCGGCTATCGCCAGGTCAGTACCAGTGACCAGGCCTTCACCGGTAGCCGTGGGGTGATCCAGTTGAACCAGAGCGCCGGGGTGGGAAACCGAACGGCCAACACCCTGAGCGTGCGGGTCGCCAATTGACCCAGGCAGTCAGGAACAACACTTAACCTAAACCGAGCACGGAGAATCACCATGAAACCTTCGATGGCAATCAAGCCTCTGGTTTTCGCAATTGCTGCGATCATGGCTGTGGCTGCACAGGCTGGGCAAAACGACCGCCGCGACCGCAACCACGGGCCAACTGTTGTTCAGACCAGCGCTGCGGCGACTGCTGTGGACACGCAAAACAGCACCGGCAACCGCATTCTCAATGAAGGCACGGTAAACCGCGCCGAAATCAGCAGCTCCGCCAGCGGTGCCAGCGGCAACGTCGGTATCAACGTGGCCTCCGGCAGCGGCAACCAGCAGGACAACGCTGCCGCCATTGCCAACTCAAACGCTGCTGGCATCGACAACGCCTTCGTGTTCGGCGCAGCCACTGCGACGGCCTACGTCAAGCAGTACAGCAACGACAACAAGGTCGACAATTACAACACCACCTCCTCAGCCGTCATGAGCGGCTCGGGTAACGGTGGCTCGGGCAACATGGGCATCAACGTGGCCGGTGGCGACCTGAACCAGCAGAAAAACACCATGGCGATTGCCAATGCCACCTCGCCACAAGGCGGCAACTCGGTCGCCAACGCCTCGGCCGAGCAGAACAGCCCAGGCCTGATCGTCAACAACAAGTCCGACCGCAACATGAGCGTCGACACCGTTTCGCTGACCACCACCCAAAGCGGCACTGCCAGCTTCAGCAAGGCTTCGGTGGCCAACGTCGACAAGACCTCCTCGGGCAACTGGAGCAATGAAGGCGCCTCACATGCCCAGGCCAGTGGCAGCAAGTCGGGCGAGTCCAATGCCACCAGTAACGCAACCCTGACTGCCAGCGGCGACGGCGCGCTCAACACCAACCGTACCGTCACCTTCAACAACGGCAATGGCGACCGCACCCGCAGCGTGAGCACCAGCGACTCGTTCAACGGCAACCTCAACGGCAGCATCGCCACCACCCAAGGCAGCACGTACGACTCCTCGTTCGAAAAAGCCTACGACTCGTCGTACAACAATTCGGGCCAGTCGGCATCCGAATCCCACGACAACGTCACCAAGAGCTACAGCGAGTCCAGCGCCTACGACCTGAGCAACACCATCTCGTTCCAGGTGCTGCGGCCTAACGGCTGGTCGAATGTGGTCAACAACACCGCAACCCTCAGTGGTTCGGTGACTGGCAGCTCGGGCAACCTGGGTGTCAACGTGGCGGCCGGTGTAGGCAACCAGCAAAGCAACTCGCTGGCGATCTCCAACACCTCGTACTGATCGTGTGCAGCCAAGGCCCCTTGCGAGGGGCCTTTTCCACGTAACCAGAAGGCGTTCGATCATGCGCATACCTGCCATGGCGTTGCTGCTTTGCCTGACCGGCGTTACCCCAACCAGTGAAGCGGCGCAGATGCCGCTTTCGGTGCTTCCGGGTGGTGCCGTGGTGTTCAAGCCGATCCAGAGCGTGCGCGAACGCAAGTTTGCCGACCTGGTGCAGCAGAAAACCGACTTCAGCTGTGGCGCGGCAGCGCTTGCCACCATCCTGCGCCAGGCCTACTGGCTGGATGTGACCGAGCACGACCTGATCGAAGGCATGCTGGCCCACGCCGACCAGGACCTGGTACGCACCCAGGGCTTTTCCATGCTCGACATGAAGCGCTACGTCGAAAGCATCGGCATGCGCGCCCGCGGCTACCGGGTGGCCCCGGAAACCCTGCACGAAGTGCGCATTCCGGTAGTGGTACTGATGGACATCCGTGGCTACAAGCATTTTGTGGTGCTGCAAAAGGTCGAGAAAGGCTGGGCCTACATCGGCGACCCGGTGCTGGGCCACAAGCGTTTCAAGGTCGAGGACTTCGTCAAAGGCTGGAACGGCATCATCTTCGCGGTGATCGGCCAGGGCTATGACAAGGACAACGCCCTGCTCGACCCGCCGCAGCCGCTAACCGCCAAGAACCGCATCAACAACTTCTCACCGGTCAAGGATTCGGAGCTGATGGATTTCGGTTTTATCCGCAGCGATTTCTTCTAACTACAAAGCGGGCATGACGCTTTAGGAGCATTCCATGAAGACGCAAGCCTGGCTGACCCTGATGTGCCTTGCGGTCAGCTTGCCAACCCAGGCACAGGTATTCCAGCCGATCGAGCTCAAGGACCAGGAACTGGCCAACCTGCGGGGCCGCTATGTCATGCCGGGGCGTATCGTCAGCTTCGGCATTGTGATGACCAGCACCTGGCAGAACGCCAATGGCGAGGTGATTGGCGCGACCTCCACCATGCAGATCCAGCAATCCACCCTCAAGCCGCAGTTCTACGTGACTGTCATCGACGAGAAAGGCAGTGGCGGCACGCCGACCCCAGGCACCGGCACGGTGACCGGTGGCGGCGGGCTCAACACCACCAGCGGCGTGACCCAAGTGGTACGCGCAGCCGGCGACAACAATTCGGCATTGAACAACGTCGATATCAAAGTCACCAAGGGCAGCCAAGCCACCGATGTAACGCCACAAGGCCAGGTGCTGGCACCCGGCTCGACCTTGGTCGGCGCCAATGGCGCCGGTTCCATGAGCGTCACCAGCAACGGCACCGGGGTGCAGATGAACATCGTCGCCGGCAGCAACCAGGGCAGCACGGTGCAGAGCATCGCCCAAGGCGGGCTGATGCAGAACACCACTTTGCTCGGTAATGGCAACCACGTCAGCAATATCACTTCGCTCAACGTGATGCTGCGCGACAACATCCCCTCGGGCGGTGCGTTGACCAACAATCTTGACCAGCTCAAAGGCCTACGCGCACTCGGATACTGATCTACGCTCTGTTTCATTCCATGTAGCCTGAAGGGACGGCTTCCCATGCATCGATCGTTGAGATTCAGCGCTGTCGTCTGCCTGACCACCCTGGCCCCCGCCATGCAGCTTCAGGCTGCAGCCGACCCTCAGGTCGAGGCCCTCAAGCAAGAGTTGATGGAGCTCAAACGCCGCTATGAAGCGCAGCAAAACGCGCTGATGGTGCTGGAACAGCGGGTTCGCCAGGTCGAAGAAACACCCGCCGCGCCCCAGCCCAAACGCCTGGTCAAGTCCCCGGCCGCCAGCACCCGCGGCGGCCAGGCTGTGGCTGCCAATGGCTCGGGCAGCTCGTATGGGCAGTCGCTCAAGGACGACTCGGAGCCGGCGCAGAGCGTATCGAACCTGTACGACGAGGCCAGTGGCTTTTTCGGTGGCGGCAAGTTCAGTATCGAAACCGGCATCACCTACACCCACTACGACACCCGCGCCCTTGTGCTCAACGGCTTTCTGGCGCTGGACTCGATCTTTCTCGGCGATATCAACATCGACCGCATCAAGGCCGACAACTGGACCCTGGACCTGACCGCCCGCTACAACGTCGCGCAGCGCTGGCAGTTCGACATAAACGTGCCGGTGGTTTACCGCGATTCCAGCTACTCCTCAGGCGGTGCCGGTGGTTCCGGGCAGTCTGAGTCCACCGCCAGCGTCAAGCGCGACCCGACCCTGGGCGACGTCAACGTTGGCGTGGCGTACAAGTTCCTCGACGAGACCGAGAGCCTGCCCGATGCAGTAGCAACCCTGCGCATCAAGGCCCCCACAGGCAAGGACCCATACGGCATCAAGCTGCGCGAGGTGCCAGGCAACGACAACCTGGCGGTGCCGGAAAGCCTGCCTACCGGCAACGGCGTATGGTCGATTACCCCCGGAATCTCGCTGGTCAAGACCTACGACCCGGCCGTGTTGTTTGGCAGTCTGTCCTACACCTACAACATGCAAGACTCGTTCAGTGACATCAGCCCCGAGCAGGGCAGCAAGGTGCCGGGCAAGGTCAAGCTGGGTGATTCCTGGCAGATCGGTGGCGGTATCGCCTTTGCGCTGAACGAGAAGATGAGCATGTCGTTCTCGGTTACTGACCAGTTCGCTAGCAAAAGCAAGATCAAGCGCGACGGCGGCGACTGGCAGTCGATCACCAACAGCGACTACAACGCCGCCAACTTCAACATCGGCATGACCTTCGCGGCCTCGGAAAACCTGACTATCGTGCCCAACCTGTCGATAGGGCTGACCGACGATTCGCCTGATTTTTCCTTCAGCCTGAAATTCCCGTATTACTTCTAAGGCGCAAAGCCTCGCAGTGCCGCCCCGGTGTTTCAGGCAAGCCGCTTTTGATTGTGTAGGAGCGGCCTTGTGCCGCGATGGGCTGCGAAGCGGCCCCAGGATCTGAGCCCCATACAGAATTGCTGGGGCTGCTTCGCAGCCCATCGCGGCACAAGGCCGCTCCTACCCTGACCGCGTAAAACCTCATCGATGCAGCGGCAAGCCCGCCCGCACTTTTGGTAACCGGTGTTTTCATTCGCAACGCACCTGCCCGCGGGCTGATATCATCCAGCACTTTTGTATGTCAGTTTCATGGCAGAAGGATCGCTTACGTGAAAAACATGCTCGGCCAGCCACGCGCCCGGTTGATTGCCCTGTGCGGGTTGGTGCTGCTCATACCGCTGGGCGTGCGCGCCCTGCTGGGTTGGTCCGACCCCTTGGGCTACCTGTCAGACCTCGCCATCGGCAGCCTGCTGGTGATGCTGTTGCAACGCCGCGCCTGGTGGCTGGCATTGCCTGTATTGCTGGCCTGGGTCGTGCTGTTCGTGGCCTCGGCTGAGCTGGTCAGCGCTGTAGGCCGTCTGCCGAACGAGGCCGACCTGCATTACCTGTTCGACCCGCAGTTCATGGAAAACTCAACCGGCGGCGGCCTTGCCCACCCCTGGCTGCCCGCGCTGCTGGCCGTTGGCCTGCTGGCGTGGCTGGCGGGCGCCTGGTATGGCCGCGGTCAGCACCGCGCCGCGCTGCCGCGCAAAGCCTGGGCGGTGCCTGCAGTGCTGTTGCTGACGCACTGGGGCACGCAACACCTGCTGCCGTCCGATGCCGACCAATGGCGCCAGTACAACCTGCCGCACCAGTTGCTCAGCGCCGCCACCGGCAGCCTGCAGCAACGTGCCGAGGTGCTGGTCTATGGCCCAACCCCCGTCACGCCGCTGCCCACCAGCGGCCTGACCCAGGCCGACCTCAGCGGCCAGCGCCTGTTCAAAGGGCGCGGCAAGGCCCGCAACCTGCTGGTGATCACCGTCGAGGGCATTCCGGGCGCGTATGTGCGCACAAACCGCCAGGCGCTGGGCAGCCGTTTTGACGAAGACCTGATGCCACGCCTGAGCCAATGGGCCGAGCGCGGCATGAACACCCCGGATTACGTGCTGCATACCCACCAGACCATCCGTGGCCTGTACGCCATGCTCTGCGGCGACTACGACAAACTGGCCAACGGCACCCCCAAAGGCGTCGAGCTGCTCACCCAGGAGGTGCGCAACCAGTCTTGCCTGCCCGCGCAACTGCGTCAGGCCGGGTTCTCCACCCACTACCTGCAAGGCGCCGGGCTGCGCTTCATGGCCAAGGACCGGATCATGCCACACATCGGCTTTGCCTCGGTGCATGGCCAGGAGTGGTTCAAGAATGACAACTACCTGGAATTCCCATGGGGCAAGGACGACCGCGCCTTCTTCGAGGGGGCCTTGGGCTACGTCGGCAAGTTGCGCAAACAAAGGCAGCCGTGGATGCTCACCCTGCTTACCGTCGGCACCCATCAGCCCTATTCGGCACCTGATGACTACCTGGAGCGCTACGACACGCCAAAGCAAGCCGCCGTGGCTTACCTTGACGATTCGCTGGGCGATTTCCTCGACAAACTCGAACGTCAGGGCGTACTGAAGGACACCTTGGTGGTGATTACCTCGGACGAATCCCACGGCATCGACGGCGTGCGCCTGGCGTCTTCCTGGGGCTTCAACCTGACCTTGGCGCCCGAGCAGGCGAAGTTACCTACGCTCAAACACGGCACCTACGGCCATATCGACCTGGCGACCTCATTGCTCGACTACTTTGCCTTGCCGATCCCGGCAGCCTTGGGCGGGCGTTCGCTGTTCCGCAACTATGACAGCGGCCGCGAAATGATCTCCTTCACCAACGGCGTGCTGCGTTACCACGACGGCCAGGGCACGTTCACCGAGTGTGATTTCCAGCAGCGCTGCCGGCGTTATGCCAGCGAAGGCTTCATTGCCGACCAGGCGCGCTTCATCGACCGGGGCACCAGCACCCTCGGCCCGCAAATCAGCCTACTGGCCAACACCCTGGACCAGTCGCTGCTGCAAACTCCGCTGAACCTGCGCTACCAGTTCGGCGGGCCATCGCCGATTGCCCTGCAAGAGCACATCCGCGACGACTGGGCCGACAACCTGATTGGCGCGCAGTACCTTGAGATGCCCGAAGGCTCGCGAACCAAGGTACGCATCAAGGTGCGCGCGCTCGACCCGCAGCACGAGGCGTATATCCGCCTTAAAGCCAAGGAATTCGAGCAGGACGTGCAGCTAGGCCTGCCCGAGGAGGTGCTGGTAACGGCCGATCAGCCGATGGAAATGGAGTTCGACTTCGACAACCCTACCGAGCGCAAGGCGTTTTCGTTCCACTTGCTCGGCTATGGCGGTGGTGAGGTCGAGGTCAGTGACTTCAGTGTCATCACCGCCCTGCCGGGTGAAGAAGAGCCCAGCCAGGAGCCCGACGAGCACCCGCTGGCCCACGCCGGCTAAGGCCTTAGCCAGAGCGGGCTACCCGCCACACCCGCGCCACGTCGGCGGCCCGCGCCTTGAGCAACGGGCCGGCGTCGGCGCAAGCCTGCTCCAGGGTCATCGGCCCGCTTGCGATAGCAAACGCGGCATCGATGCCGTGGGCATATAACTGCTCATAGCCCGCCCCCAGCGTGCCGGCCAACACCACCACCGGTACCCCGTGCCCCTTGGCCACCCGCGCGACCCCGAATGGGGTCTTGCCGCGCAAGGTCTGGGCGTCGAAGCGGCCTTCGCCGGTGATCACCAGGTCCGCGCCCTGCACCAGCGTATCCAGGCCGGCAAGTTCAGCCACCACCTCTACACCCGGGCGGAAGCGTGCGCCCATGAATGCCTTGGCCGCAAAGCCCATACCGCCCGCTGCGCCGCTGCCCGGCTCGTCGCGCACATCGCGGCCCAGCCACTGCGCACAGTGGTCGGCAAAATGGCCCAGTGCGCGGTCCAGCTGCTGCACCTGCTCAGGGTTGGCCCCCTTCTGCGGGCCGAAAATCGCCGAAGCGCCATTCGGGCCACACAGCGGGTTGTCGACATCTGCCGCCACTTCAACCTGCACCTCGGCCAGGCGCGGGTCCAGCTCACTGGCATCGATACGCGCCAACTGCGCCAATGCCAGGCCACCTTCGGCCAGCGGCTCGCCGGCAGCATCCAGCAAGCGCAGGCCCAGGGCGCGCAGCATGCCGCTGCCGCCGTCGTTGGTGGCGCTGCCGCCAATTGCCAGGACAATGCGCTGGGCGCCAGCGGCCAACGCCGAGGCGATCAGCTCGCCAGTGCCCCAGGTGCTGGTCCGGCAGGCATCGCGCTGGCCGCTCGGTACCAGTTGGATACCGCTGGCCTGGGCCATTTCGATCACCGCCGTGCGGCTTTCGGCCAGCCAGCCCCAACTGGCTTCAACGCTGGTCCCCAATGGCCCACGTACACGCTGGCGACGCTGTTCGCCGTGGCTGGCGGCGACGATCGCCTCCATGGTGCCCTCGCCGCCGTCGGCCATCGGGCACTCCAGCAGTTGCGCCTGCGGCCACACCTCAGCCAGGCCACTGGCGATGGCACGGGCAACGCCTGCGGCGTCGAGGCTGTCCTTGAACGAGTCTGGGGCGATCACGATTTTCATTGGGGGGTTCTCCTGTCTTGTACTGCGCATGCTGACAGTTGCACGGCAAGCCAGCCTCGGTCGAATGCACAAAAGCGCATGGCGGTTGTTGGGCAGATGCCGCGCCTGGCCCTGCGCTGCTGAATGCACGCAAGGCTTGAACTTGCGACAGTACTGGGTTATCAAGCCAGCCGCCTCCCTTCACCGCGTAACTACAAGGACGTCCCCATGGGCAACCGCGCCTGGCTGTACCTGCAGACAGACCAAGACGGCGACACGCAATCGTGCGAAATCGCCAGCGCCAACAACAACCTGCCGACCCTCTGGCAGGTGCTGCTGGCTGTAAGCGAAACCACCCAGGCAGACACCCGCCAGCGGGTCTTCGGCGATGCCGGCAGCGACGGCCTGCGCGCCTCCGCCCACGCAGCGCGGGCGCGGTTGTACGAGCTGGCCGCGTTCTTGATTGGCCGCGAACGCGCCAAGCAATCGCTGTATTGCCTGCAACTCGAAGGCGCGGCTCTGTGGTTTGAGCAGTTGCTTGAGGCCGAAGATGACGGCGTGGAGTGCTGGTTAAACGCCAACCTGGACGAGTTGTCCTGGCTCTACAACGGTGAGCCCGAGCAGTTCATCGCGGCCGTGCGCCAGCAATGCAACGAACGCTGGCAAGCTTTGCGCGAGCGCATGGCCGCCGACGATGTCGCAGGCGTGCTGGCCTTGTTGAACGTGAACGGCGTGCAGGACGAGGACGGCTGGGCCTGGCAGTTCGGCCTGAGCGGGCTGGACCACCCTTACTTCGCTGAGACCGATGAGCCGCTACAGGTGCGGTTCGATGAGTTCGAGGCCCAGAGCGCCATCGACAACGCTCACCTTGGCCACAACCTGTACGCGTTCGATATCGGCGAGCTATGGGGCGTACGCAACGGCCGCGAGCCTGAGGCGCCAGTGCTGGTACCCGCGCAGTACGAAGGCATCTGGCCGTTTGAAAACGGTTTGGCGGCGGTCATGAAGGACGACAAGTTCGGCTTTATCGACCTGACCGGCAACCTGGCGCTGAGCCCGTGCTTTGAAAACGTAGACGACTTTTCGCCCGCCAACCTCGCCCCTGCCTGCGAAAATGGGCTGTGGGGGTTGATTGACCGCCAGGGTGACTGGGTGGTGGCGCCTGCCTGGGATGAAATGAGCTGGAGCGCCGATCTGTACGCCTGGGTCCCCGAGCGCAACGACGGCAAGGGCCTGCTTACGGCCCAAGGGCGCGCGCTGCTGCCCCCTGACTATGAGGCGCTTGGCGCGTTTGTCAGTGACATCGACCCGGCCAGGCAATGGAGCGATGCCAGCATGCGTATCGTGACAAGGCGCGAGGACAAGGTCGGCATGGTCGATTGCGCGGCCCAGCCACTGATCCCCATGGTTTATACCGGTCTGGGTAAATTGGTCTGGGTACCCAGCGATGACCCCACCGAGCTCGCCCCAGCGCCCCCAGGCGTGGCCGGCCGCTATGTGCGCACCAGCCTGTGTGTCGAGCATCCCGAATGGTACGAATGGTTCGAGAGTGTCTATGACCTGCACGCCCAGCGCCAGGTGCTGCCCGACGTGCACGAAGTATTCGGGCTGAAATGGGCCGATATGTACGGCTGGCTGTGCACGATCGCACCCGACGACCCGAGCGAATACTGCACCGAGGGCCTGCAAACCGGTATCGCTCACGCCGATGGTAGCTGGCTGCACGAGCCCATCTACGCCTGGATCGCCCAGCCCAAGATGGTGGTGTGGAGCGCTGAGCCTATCGCCGAGCACTGGAACCGCGATGCAGGAGTGCCTGCGCAACGGGCAGAAGATGGCGCAATGGTGCTGCTGCATGCCGATGGCCGGGTGGAGCCTGCCCCCGCTGCAACACTGGACCTTCCAGGCATAGCGCGCCAGTTCATGGGCTGGGTAGGCAAAATCCGTTAGAATGCTGCCCCCAGCAAATACGGACATCGGCTGCCCCGCCCCATGGAACTGCACTTTTGCATCACCCCTGCTCACACCGACGCGCGCCTGGCCGAAAAACTCGCGCAGCAAACCCAGGCCCATGACCGGGTAATTGCCGCCGTCGAAGACTGGCAAAACCGTGTGCTCGCGCCACTGCGCCGGGTGCTGCCAGCGTGGCTGATCGGCACCGGCGCACCGCGCAAGCCCTTTCAACGCTTGAACCACCGGCTGATCGAGGCGCGCCTGCGGCAGACCCTCAAGGCCGCCGAGGGCCAATACTGCCTGGCATTCGACGAGCAGGGGTTCAACCTGCGGCGCGGCAACGGTGCACCTGAAGGCCTTGCCTGGGAGCAGATCACCCACCTGCGCGAGAGCGCCGACTTCTACGCCGTGAGCGACGCCAAACTTGAGCGCAAAAAACTGGCCTACCGCATCCCCCGGCACTCCGAGCTGATGCCGGCAGACGCCTACCAACAAGGGCTGCAGGCATTTATTGCAAAGTGCCCCGTGGCGCCGCAACCCCACTGATTGTCCTGGACCCTCCATGCACGCTCCCGCTCCCTCCCCCCGCCCTGCCCGCGCCCTGAGCGTACTCGGCACCGGCCACAGCCTGCCGGCGCGCATCGTTACCAGCGCCGAACTGGACCCTGTGCTGGGCCTTGCCCCCGGTAGCGTGGCGCGCATCAGCGGCGTCCAGCAAC
Source organism: Pseudomonas sp. SWRI51 (assembly GCF_014268825.1). Taxonomy (NCBI): domain Bacteria; kingdom Pseudomonadati; phylum Pseudomonadota; class Gammaproteobacteria; order Pseudomonadales; family Pseudomonadaceae; genus Pseudomonas; species Pseudomonas sp. SWRI51. The sequence continues at coordinate 53,461 of NZ_JABWRG010000009.1, forward strand.
GGCATGTGGCGGATGACACCGACACCGCCGCCAGCATGGGCGCGAGCGCAGCGCACCGGGCGCTGCACGCCGCTGGCGTGGGCCTGCACGAGCTGGACCTGATCGTGTGTGCCAGCGCTACGCAAGACCAAGGCATGCCCTGCAACGCCGCCTTGCTGCAACGCGAGCTGGGCCTTGGTCAATCGGGCATCCCGGCCATGGACATCAATGCCAGTTGCCTGGGCTTTATCGCAGCGCTGGACACCTTGTCGTGGGCGATTCAGGCAGGGCAATACCGCCGGGTGCTGCTGGTGTGCGCCGATATTGCCTCGTGCGGGCTGGACTGGCAGCAGGTCGAGGTCAGCGGCATTTTTGGCGACGGAGCCGCGGCCGCGGTGCTCGGCCCTGGCGATGGCAGCGGCGCGATCATCGCTTCACGTTTGAAAACCTATGCAGAAGGCGCCGAGCTGTGCCAGATCCCGGCCGGTGGCTCGCGCTTTCACCCGCGCCGCATCAATCAACCCTTCACACCGCTGACCAGTTTTGCCATGCAAGGCAAAGGGGTCTTCCGCCTGGCAGCCCGGCACTTGCCGGAGCTGCTCGACGACCTGCTCAAGCAGGCCGGGCTCACACTTGCCGACATCGACTGGGTCATCCCCCATCAAGCCAGCCAGCAAGCCATGGCCCATGCGGCCAAGCGTTTGAGCCTGCGCCCGGACAAAGTCGTCGATATCTTTGCCCATCACGGCAATCAGGTGGCCGCCTCGTTGCCCACCGCGCTGGATATCGCCGTGCGCGATGGGCGCATTCGGCGCGGGCAAAAGCTGATGCTGATCGGCACCGGCGCGGGCCTGTCCCTCGGCGGCATGATCATGGTGTTCTGATGAAAGTGCTGATCACCGGGGGCACCGGGTTCATCGGCCGGCATCTGGTCTGGCAGCTTGCCGCGCAGGGCTGCGAGGTGCACTTCAGCGGCCGTAACGCCAAGGCAGCCGCCGAGGTAATGGCCCTGAGCCCTGCCGCCGTGCGCTGGTTGCCACTTGAGCATGGCAGCGCAACGGCCGTCGCCCGCCTGGCCGAAGCCAGCCAGGGGCTTGACGCCATGGTGCACTGCGCGGCGCTGTCCTCGCCCTGGGGTTCGCCCGAGGCGTTTCGCCAGGCCAACCTCGATGCCACCGCCGAGGTGATCAATGCTTGTCGCAGCAACGGCATCGCCCGCCTGGTGCACCTCTCGACCCCGAGCCTGTACTTCGATTTCAGCGACCGCTTGGGCGTGCGTGAAGACCAGCCGCTGCCCACCCCAGTGAACACCTATGCCCGCACCAAGGCCCAGGCAGAAACCTTGCTGGCCCAGGCGCAGTTGCCGGCCTGCGTGATCCTGCGCCCCCGCGCGGTGTTCGGCGCCTGGGACGCCACCTTGATGCCACGCCTGCTCAGGGTCATGCGCCAGGGCGCTATCCCGCTAATGCGCGGCGGCCAAGCGCAGCTTGACCTGACCTGCGTGGAGAACCTGGTACACGCAGTGTGGCTTGGGCTGACCCAGCCGCTGCCGCGCCCGCTGTGCGTGTACAACCTCAGTAACGGCACGCCGGTGGCCTTCACCACGCTGCTGCAACAACTGGCCAGCCAACTGCACTTGCCGCTGCGCACCCGCCGCCTGCCGTGGCGGCTGGTCGATAGCCTCGCACGCCTGCTGGAACTCAAGGCGCGCCTGGGCGATGGTGCCGAACCCCTGATCACCCGCTATGGCGCAGGCGTGCTGGCCTTCAGCCAGACCTTGGATATCAGTGCCATCCAGCGCGAATTGGGTTACCAGCCGGTACTCAGCCAGGCAGACGGCATCCGCCGTTACGCTGAGTGGTGGCACGCACAACAGGCGGCAGGCGCATGACCCGCAGCGTGCACCTGAACATTCTGCGCGCCGGCTGGTGCCAGCACCTTGAGTGCATGGCCGACCGTGGCGGGCGCCTGGCGCCGGTGCAGTTCCCTGCGCTGTGCGGCCTGATCCGCCACCCCGACCACGGCTGGATTCTGTACGACACCGGCTACGCCGAACATTTCTTCCAGGCCACCCGCCGCCTGCCTGAAAGCCTGTACCGCAGCGCTGTGCCGGTGCATCTGCCTGCCGCCGAGCAGCTCTCGGCGCAGTTGCATGCCTTGGGTATCGGTGTGGACGATATCCGCTACGTGATCATTTCGCATTTCCACGCTGACCACATCGCCGGGCTACGCAACTTCCGGCAGGCCCGCTTCATCGCCCTGCAGGCCGACTACCAGCACCTTGAAAGCCTGCGCGGCAAGCGCTGGCGCGCCACCCTGGGCGGCCACCTGCCGGCGCTGCTGCCTGATGACTTCGGCGCGCGGCTGCAATTGGCCGATAGTTGCGCCCCCTGCGCATTGCCGGGGTGGATGGCCCCGTTCGAACACGGCTTGGACCTGTTTGGCGATGCCAGCTTGATTGGCGTGCCGCTGCCAGGGCACAGCGCCGGTCAGTTAGGGTTGTTTGTGCCGGATGCCCAGGGCCGCCCGGCGTTTCTGGTCGCCGATGCCTGCTGGTCGGCAGCCGCCTGCGTCGCCGGGCGCCTGCCGGCCGCGCCGGCGCTGTGGTTTGCCAGTGCCGACCGGCAGCGCTACCAGCGCACCTACCACGGCTTGGGCACGTTGATGGCGCGCGAGCCGGCGCTGGCAGTGCTGCCATCGCACTGCAACCGGTCATGGGAGGCCTTTGCCAATGAACGTTGAACGGCTGCTCGGCAGCCTGCGTAGCATCGGCGCGTTCATTTTCAGCCGCTATGCCCTGCGTTTTCACAGCCGCAGCCGGCTGGAGGCTTGGCAGGCGCGCCGCCTGGCGCGCTTCATGGGCCAAGTGATACCCCGTGGCCAGCGCTTCAGCGGCTTGCGCCACCGCCATCTGCAAAGCCTGCCGCTGATGGATAAAAGCACCCTGATGGGTGATTTTGCCGGGTTCAACACCCGTGGCCTGAGCCTTGAGCAGGTGTTGCCGGTGGCCCTTGAGGCGGAACGTTCCCGGGACTTCAGCCCGACCTTTGGCGATATCACCGTGGGCTTGTCCAGCGGCACGTCCGGGGCGCAAGGGGTGTTTCTGGTCAGCAGCAAGGAGCGCCAGCGCTGGGCCGGCATTCTGCTGGCGCGCACCCTGCCGCGGGCACTGCTGCCGCGCCTGGTTTGCCCGTGGCTGGCCCCGCTGCGCATCGCGTTCTACCTGCGCGCCAACAGCCGCCTGTACACGACACTGGCCAGCCGGCGCATCGACTTTGCTTTCCACGACCTGACCCTGGGCCTTGCGGGCTCTTTGCAACAACTGCAGCAGCAACGCCCCGACGTACTGGTGGCACCGGCTACGGTGTTGCGTGGGTTGGCCGAGGCGGCCCTGGCCGGGCGCCTTGACATCGCTCCCCAGCTTGTGTTGTCGGTGGCCGAAGTGCTGGAAAGCACCGACGCCGAGCTTGTCGAGCGCGCCTTCGGCCGCAAGCCCCGGCAGATCTACCAGGCCAGCGAGGGGTTTCTGGGCTACACCTGCGAAGCCGGCACGCTGCACCTGAACGAAAGCCATCTGCATGTCGAACCGCAATGGCTGGATGCCGAACGTACCCGCTTTCAACCGATCATCACCGACTTTTCGCGGCGTACCCAGCTGATCGTGCGGTATCGCCTCAACGATATCTTGCGCGTGGCTGGCGCGCCCTGCCCTTGTGGCCGCGCCGAGCGCGCCATTGCGGCGGTCGAAGGGCGTGCCGACGAGGTGCTGTGGCTGCCGCACCACCACGGCAAGCACCTCGCCCCGCTGTACCCCGATGTACTGCGCCGCGCCTTGCTGATGCTCGGGCCGGCGCTTGGCGAATACCAACTGCGCCAGCAAGGCATGGACTGGCAGGTCGACCTGCTGGCCCGCGACGATCATGCGGCGCTGTGCCAGCAGGTCGGCGCCGCACTGACCCAGTTGTGCCATGAACAAGGCCTGCAACTGCCAAACCTGCACTTTGGCCACTGGCAGGCACCACCCGCACAGCACAAACGCCGCCGCCTGTTGATGCTGCAACTGCCCCAAGGATTGCCATGCGTGTACTGATTCTTGGCGCTCGCGCCCCGGCCTGCCTGGAATGGGCGCGTGCCTTTGCCGCTGCCGGCTGGCAGGTGACCGTCGCCGATTCCCTGGCCCAGCCACTAAGCCGTTTCAGCCGCGCCGCCGAACACTTCGTGCGCCTGCCCGAACCGCGCAGCAACCCCAACGCCTGGGTTGACGCACTGGCGGCCGTCATTACTCAACAAGGCATCGACCTGCTGTTGCCCACCTGCGAAGAGGTGTTTTACCTGGCCCATGGCCTTGAGCACCTGCGCCCTCTGTGCCGGGTGCTCACCTGCGACTTTGCGCTGCTGCACCGCTTGCACCACAAGGGTGATTTCGCCGCCATGACCGCTGGTTGGGCAGTGGCGGCGCCGGCCACCCAGGTGCTGCACGATCGCTCGGCGCTCCCGGCACTGGCTGAGGAGGCCGACAAATGGGTATTGAAGCCGGCCTATTCGCGCTTTGCCTCACAAACACTGGTGCGCCCTTCTGCTGCGCAAATCGCCAAGCTGCAACCCAGCGCCGAAGTGCCTTGGGTGGCGCAGCGCTTCGTCGCGGGTCAGGAATACTGCAGTTTCAGTGTATTGCTGAACGGCCAGTTGCGCGCCCACAGCAGCTACCGGCCACGCTACCGCGTCGGGCGCGGTTCGGGCATCTACTTCGATAGCTGCGCCCCGGCGCCGATCCGCGCCTTTGTCGAGCAATTCGGCAGCGCGACCGGCTACACCGGCCAGGTGGGTTTCGACTTCATCGAGGACACCCAGGGCCGTTTCCATGTGCTCGAATGCAACCCCAGGGCCACCAGCGGCGTGCACCTGTTCGACGACCAGCGCGCGCAGTTGGTGGCAGCCCTTGAAGAGCAAAGCACCAGCCCGCTGCTGGCTACCGAGCAGCCGCGCATGATCGCCTTGGCAATGTTGCTGCTGGCGGCGCCGCAACGGGTGTTCAACCGCGGGTTTTGGCGCGACTACGCCGATGCCCGGGATGTCATCGTGCAGGACGGCGACAGTGGCCCGCTGCACGCGCAATTGTTAAGCCTGGCCGAAATCATTGGCCGCGCCGTGACCCGCCGCTGCGGCCTGCTGGCGGCTTCTACCGCCGATATCGAGTGGAATGGCCAGCCGCTACAGGCACCGCACCTATGAAGCTGTTGATGCCCGAACAACTGGCCCTCGCGCCCCCGCAGCCCGGCGACAGCCTGGCCCGCCATTACGTCAGCAGTTGCGCAGGCGGTGCGCTGATCGGCAATGTCAGCACCGAAATGGCCTTGCTCGACACCGGCCGGCAGCAGTTTCCGGTGAGCATCAACCATGGCACCGGGCCTGCCGATAACTGCTATGTGGTCTCGCCGCAGACCGCTTACAGCGGCTATGCCCGCGAAGAACTGCAGCGCCTGCGCAGGCCGTGGCTGGCCGGCCCGCTGAAATGCCTGACCCAGGCCGTGGACCGCTTGCTCACGGCCGCCAAGGTTGACCGGCTGGTGCAGGTCAACAACTGGCTGCTGTCGACCAACCTGTACCCAGCCGACTGGGACGGCGCCGACCTTGCGCCGATCACCGAGCTGCTGCGCAGTCGTTTCCCTGACCATGGCTTTGGTTTCCGGTCGCTCAACGACTTCAGCAATGCCGAGCTGCGCCAGCGCCTGCAAGTATTGGGCTACCTGGCGATCCCCAGCCGCCAGGTGTACCTGTTCGATGGCCGAGCAGGCGCGCAGTCGGCGTTTCTGCGCCACCACAACACCCGCCTCGATGCCACGCTGCTACGCCGCAGCCCTTACCAGGTGGTGACGGGCGAAGCGCTGGAAGCGGCAGACTTCCAGCGCATCGAGCAGCTTTACAACCTGCTCTACCTGGACAAATACAGCACCCTCAACCCGCACTACAGCGCCGCTTGGCTGCAACGCGGGCACAGCGAAGGCTGGTTGCAACTGCGCGCCTTGCGCAACGCCGAGGGCCGTATCGACGGCGCGTTGGGCTGGTTCGCCAACAGCACCCTGCTCAGCACGCCCATCGTCGGCTATGACACCGCCCTGCCCCAGCGCACCGGCCTTTACCGGCAGCTCACGCGCCTATGCCTGCAAGAAGCCGCAGACCGCCGCCAAGTGCTCAACTTCAGCTCTGGCGCAGCCGCCTTCAAGCGCCTGCGCGGTGGCCAGCCGCAGATCGAGTACAGCCTGGTGTACGTCGCACATTTGCCGCGCGCCCGGCGCCTGGTCTGGCAGGTGCTGGCTTGTCTGCTGCAACGCATTGGCGTGCCCCTGATGAGGAAGCTCAAACTGTGAACACATCCAGCGCCTGGTGGCCGGTCGCGCTCAGCCACGCATTGCGTGACCAACCCTTGGCCTGCACCCTGCACGGCGTGCCGCTGGTGGTGTTCCGTGATGCTGCAGGTGCGGCGGCGGTGCTGCCCGATCGTTGCCCGCACCGCTTCGCCCCATTGAGTGCAGGCAAAGTGCGCGACGGGCAGATCCAGTGCCCCTACCACGGCTGGCGCTTCGACCCTCAAGGCCGCTGCACGCAGTTGCCCGGGCGCCCGCAACAGGCATGCACCCAGCCGCTGTTGCAACCGCTGCTCAGCTGCGAAGCCCATGGGCTGGTGTGGGCCAGCCTTGGCGCCGAACCGCCGCAGCCGCCCCCCGTTGCGCCGGCCCCGCAGGAGCAGGCGCTGGATATCTTCTGGATGAGCGACCGGGTGCGTTGCACGCTGCAGGACGCCGCCGAGAACTTTCTCGATGGTTTCCACACCCATTTTGTCCACGCCGGCTGGATCCGCCATGACCGCAAACGCCAGCAGATCAGCGCCTGGGTGCATGCCTTGGCAGACGGGGTCGAGGCGCAATACAGCGAAGAGGCCACGCAGTCAGGGCTGATCTCGCGCCTGTTTGAAGGCGAACGCGGCATCAGCATGGGGCGTTTTCGCCTGCCCGGATTGGCAGAGATTGAATACCGCGACCGCCAAGGGCGCCTGAACCTGCTGGTCAGTGCCTGGCTGGTGCCCGCAGCCGAGGGCGAGCTGCGGCTGTTCGCGCGCATCGCCACTGCTCGCGGTCGCGCCCCTGGCTGGCTCAAGCGTGCAGTGCTGCAGCCAATGTTCGCGCTGATACTCAGGCAGGACCGGCATATTTTGCAAAGCGTCAGCGCCAACCAGCAGCGCTTCGCCCAAGTACCGCTGCGCTGGCACCGTCAGGCACCGCTGGACAGCCACCAGGACCTGCTCGGGCCGTGGATCCGCCAGTTGCTCGCCCACGGCCAGTTGCAGGGCTTCGAGGAACGCCGCGAGACGTTCCTCTTGTAGCCTGAGGCTCAGGGCATGACTGGCGGCACGTACTGCAAGGTGGTACCCAGCGCCCACAACAACACCAGCACCAACGGCACATGCACCAACAACTGCACGAACGAGAAACCGATCAGGTCGCGCGCCTTGAGCCCGAGCACACCCAGCAGCGGCAGCATGTAGAACGGATTGATCAGGTTCGGCAGCGCTTCAGCGGCGTTGTAGATCTGTACCGCCCAGCCCAGGTGATATTGCAGGTCGTTGGCCACCAGCATCACGTACGGCGCCTCGATGATCCACTTGCCGCCACCGGACGGGATGAAGAAGCCCAGCACGGCTGAATACACGCCCATCAGCAGCGCATAGGTGTCGTGGGTGGCAATCTGGGTGAAGAACACCGAGATATGGTGGGCCAGGGTCTGCTCATCAACGCCCTTCACCTGGGTGAGGATGGCGGCAATCGAACCATACAGCGGGAACTGGATCAGCACCCCGGTGGTGGTCGGCACCGCGCGGGCCACGGCATCGAGAAAGCTGCGCGGGCGCCAGTGCAGCAAGGCGCCGAGCATGATGAACAGCAGGTTGTAGGTGTTCAGCCCGGAAATGGCGGTGATCGCAGGCTTGGTGGCGAACTCCTGGTACAGCCAGCCGCCGGCCAGCGCCACCAGCAACAGGATCAGAATCGGGCTGTATTCCAGCCATTCGCCTGGGCGCGTGCGCTGTGGCGCAGGTGGGGCGCTGAAACTTGGGTCAACACCGCAGTCTGCGGCGCTGCGTGCGCTGTTCGGGCCGGGGGCGGTGGCGTAGGCGATGATCAGCGAGACGATGACCAGCGCCGCCAGCATTACCCCGGACTGCCAGAGAAAAATGGTTTCGGTGAACGGGATCACCCCGGTGATCGACAGGATCGACGGCGGCAGGCTGGCCGGGTTGGCCTGCAGCTGCGCCGCCGACGATGACAGCCCCAGCGCCCACACCGCGCCCAGGCCCAGGTAGGCGGCAGCGCCCGCTGCCCGGTAGTCCATTTTCAGGTCGGTGCGGCGCGCCAGGGCACGCACCAGCAGGCCGCCAAAGACCAGCGACAGGCCCCAGTTGAGCAGCGATGCCAGCATCGAGATCAGCGCCACCCAGCACACCGCCGAGCGGCCGTTTTTCGGGATGCGCGCCAGGCGGTCGATCAGCCGCGCCGCAGGTGGCGAGCTGGCCACCACGTAACCGCCGATGACCACGAAGGCCATCTGCATGGTGAAGGGGATCAGGCTCCAGAAGCCGTCACCGAAGGCTTTGGCGGTATCGGTGGGCTTGGCGCCCATCACCAGCGCGCCGAGGCACACCAGCATTACCGCAAGTGCGGCGAACACCCAGGAGTCGGGGAACCAGCGTTCGGCCCAGTTGGAGCAGCGCAGGGCAAAACGGGCGGAGCGGCTGTCTTGAATATCAGCGGCCACGGGGGTTTTCCTTTTTTGATTTTATAGGTGGAGGTTTGAATGTTTTTTGGGACGGTTCTGCGCAGGCTCGCGCTGGCCTCATCGCAGGCTATCGCCAGCTCCCACAGAGACCGCGCCAGCCGCGACATCCGAGTCTGGCTCAGACCCTGTGGGAGCTGGCGACAGCCTGCGATGAGGCCGGAGCAGGCTTGCACAAAATCAGGAAATCTCCCACACACCGAGTAGCGAGGTTTTCAGAAGGTCATTTCCTGAACATCGTCCGGCACGATCAGCTTTCCGGCTGTTTTGGCGATGATCTCCTCAACGCTGACGCCCGGCGCTGTCTCGCGCAAGATGAACGCACCCTCGGCAATTTCCAGGTACGCAAGGTCGGTCAGCACCTTGCGAATGCAACCAGCGCCGGTCAGCGGCAGGCTGCACTGGGGCAGCAGCTTGGACTCCCCATCCTTGGAAGCATGGGTCATGGTGACGATGATGTTCTCGGCACCGGCGACCAGGTCCATGGCGCCGCCCATGCCCTTGACCAGCTTGCCCGGGATCATCCACGAGGCGATGTTGCCGTGCACGTCCACCTCGAAGGCGCCCAGCACGGTCAGGTCGACGTGGCCGCCGCGGATCATCGCAAACGACTGCGCCGAATCGAAAATAGACGCACCCACGCGGGCGGTCACGGTTTGCTTGCCGGCGTTGATCATGTCTGGGTCGAGGGTGCTTTCGGTGGGGAACTCGCCCATGCCAAGCAGGCCGTTTTCCGATTGCAGCATCACGTCCATGTCGGCGGGCACGTAGTTGGCCACCAGGGTCGGGATGCCAATGCCGAGGTTAACGTAGTAGCCGTCCTTCAGTTCACGGGCGACGCGTTGGGCCATCTGTTCGCGGGTCAGTGCCATGGTCTGGGTCTCTTTGTTGTTCTGGGGGACGGCGCTCAGGCCTTGACGGTGCGTTTTTCGATGCGTTTTTCAAAGGTGCCGACGATCACCCGGTCGACGAAGATGCCGGGGGTATGAATTTCGCTGGGCAGCAGCACGCCTGGCTCGACGATCTCTTCGACTTCGACCACAGTGATCTTGCCGGCGGTGGCCGCCAGTGGGTTGAAGTTTTGCGCGGTGTTGCGGTACACCACGTTGCCGTAGTGGTCGGCTTTCCAGCCTTTGACGATGGCAAAGTCGCCGGTGATGGATTCTTCGAGGATGAACTTGCGGCCGTTGAATTCGCGCACTTCCTTGCCGTCGGCCACCGGGGTGCCGTAGCCGGTGGCGGTGTAGAAGGCCGGAATGCCGGCGCCGCCAGCGCGCATTTTTTCGGCCAGAGTACCTTGCGGGGTCAGGTCGACCTCCAGTTCGCCGCTAAGCAACTGGCGTTCAAACTCGGCGTTCTCGCCCACATAAGAGGCAACCATCTTGCGGATCTGCCGGTCTTCGAGCAGCACACCCAAGCCAAAGCCATCGACGCCGCAATTGTTGGAGACCACGGTCAGGCCCTTGACGCCCATGCGCTTGATTTGCGCAATCAGGTTTTCAGGGATGCCGCACAGGCCAAAGCCGCCGGCCAGAACGGTCATGCCATCGGTCAGGCCTGCCAGGGCCTCTTCATAGGTTGCTACACGCTTGTCCAGTCCGGCCATGCTCAGTCGCCTTTTGTAGTTGTTGGAACCGTACGGTCATCTTCACCTTAGCTGACTGATTTGTTAATTTTGTTTTAGTCATTGATTGATAACTTTTACAAAACAAAGGCCACGTCCCTCCATGAACGTCAAACAGTTGCGCGCCTTCGTCACGGTGGCCAAGTACCAGAGCTTTGCCCAGGCCGGTGAACACCTGCACATCTCGCAACCGGCCTTGAGCCTGACCATCAAGGCGCTGGAGGACAACCTCGGCGGCGCCCTGCTCACCCGCACCACCCGCAGCGTCAGCCTGACACCTGAAGGCGAAGTGCTGCTGCCGCTGGCGCGCCGCCTGCTGGCCGACTGGGACGACACCGAAGAACTGCTGCGCCAGCGCTTTACCTTGCAGCTGGGGCGGGTTTCGGTGGCAGCCATGCCCTCCTACGCCGGCAACCTGCTGCCCGACGCATTGAAGGTGTTCCGTGGGCGCTACCCTAAAGTCAACGTCACGGTGCATGACGTGATCAACGAACAGGTACTGGAACTGGTGCGCCATCGCCGCGTCGAACTGGGCATCGGCTTCGAACCCGACAGCAGCGCTGCGCTGCGCTTCTACCCGCTGTACATGGACCGATTCGTGGCCGTGGTGCCTGCCGATTCGCCGCTGGCCCAGCAGGCTCAAGTGCGCTGGGTCGAGCTATTGGCCGAAGACTTCGTCGCCCTGCAACGGCCCTCGGCGGTGCGTTTGCTGCTTGAGCAGCAGGTGGCCGCCGACCATGGCAAGCTGGCGGTGGCGTTCGAGAGCCATCAACTGGCTACAGTTGGGCGCATGGTCGCCAGCGGCTTGGGCGTGAGTGCAGTGCCTGCGCTGTGTATCGAACAGATGCGCGAACTTGGCGCCTGCTGCGTCCCCTTGGTGGAGCCTGCGGTGCAACGGCGCATAGGCGTCATCGCCCTGGCCGACCACAAACTGTCCAGGGCGGCCGAGGCACTGCTCGACGTGCTGCTTGCCCATACCCATCCTCAGGAGGTGACATGCGATACGTGAATCTGGCCGGCGCCCAAGTGCCAACCATTGGCCAAGGCACCTGGTACATGGGTGACGACCCCGGCAACCAGCGCGCCGAGGTGGCGGCGCTGCAACAGGGCATCGAACTGGGCATGACCTTGGTCGACACGGCCGAAATGTATGCCGAGGGCGGCGCCGAAAAAGTCGTGAGCAAGGCCATCGCCGGGCGCCGGGACAAAGTGTTTCTGGTCAGCAAGGTCTACCCGCACAACGCCAGCCGGCGCGGCGTGCCCGAGGCGTGCGAACGCAGCCTGAAGCGCCTTGGCACCGACTGCATCGACCTGTACCTGCTGCACTGGCGCGGCCAGTACCCACTTGAAGAGACCCTGGAAGCCTTCGAGCGCCTGATCGAGCAAGGCAAGATCCGCCGTTGGGGGGTGTCGAATTTCGATCTGGACGACCTGCACGAGCTGAACAACCCGGCCTGTGCGACCAACCAAGTGCTGTACAACCCGGCTGAGCGCGGCATTGAGTTCGACCTGCTGCCATGGAGCCAGGCGCAGCACATGCCGACCATGGCCTACTGCCCACTGGCCCAGGCTGGGCGTTTGTTGCGCGACCCGGTGCTTGCGCAGATCGGCGAACGCCATGGTGCCACGCCTGCACAGGTGAGCCTTGCGTGGGTAACCCGCCAGGAGGGCGTGATTGCCATCCCCAAGGCAGTGAGCCCTGCCCATGTGCAGCAAAATGCGGCGGCGGCGGACTTGGTGCTCAGTGAGCAGGATTTGCAGGAGATTGACCGGGCATTTGCACCGCCCACGCGCAAGCAGCGGTTGGCGATGGTGTAACCCACGTACGACAAAGTCCCTGTGTAGGAGCGGCCTCGTGCCGCGAAAGGGCTGCGTAGCGGCCCCAGGATCTTGACCTCATGCAAAGTCGCCGGGGCCGCTACGCAGCCCTTTCGCGACACAAGGCCGCTCCTACGCTAGATCGCGTGGAGACTGGAACATGGACTCGACCTCAGTGGAAATCGCGGCTACGCACATCCAATCCCTGCAACAACTGACTGACATCCTCCAACCGCCGTGCAATCAGGTGGCGCACGCCGTTTTCCTGCTCCAGCCGCCCACTGACCTTGAGCAATTGCGAGCCCACCAGCGCACGGCGTTGGCGCTCGGCCAGCTCGCGCCACACCACCACATTGAGCATGCCGTGTTCGTCTTCAAGGGTGACGAAGGTCACCCCGCTGGCCGTCTGCGGGCGCTGGCGGCCGACAACGATACCGGCAACGGCGACACTGTCGCCATGGGCCAGGCCGTCCAACTCGGCCGAGCTGCGACAACCCAGCGCACGCAGGCGGGCACGCAGCAGGGTCAGCGGGTGCGGGCCAAAGGTCGTGCCCAAGGTGTCGTAATCAGCCCGAAGATCCTCGCCCACAGTCGGGGCCGGCAGCTCCACCGCCTGCTCGGCCACGGGCTGCACCTGGGCGAACAACGGCAACTGCGCCTGCACTGCCGCGACCTGCCAGCGGGCCTGATGACGGTCACGCGCCATGGCCCGGAGCGCGCCGGCATCGGCCAGCCGGGCGCGGGCCCGCTGGTCGAGGCCGGCGCGCTGGCACAGGTCTTCGATATCACGCCAGGGCGATTGCGCGCGGGCTTGTTCCAGGCGCCGGGCGTCGGCCTCACTGAAGCCGCGGATCTGCCGCAAGCCTAAGCGAATCGCCAGTTCGTCACCTTGCAGCGGCTCCAAGGTGCAATCCCACTGGCTATGGAACACATCCACCGGGCGCACCTCGATACCCAGGCGCCGCGCCTCTTGCAGCAACTGATCAGGGCTGTAGAACCCCATGGGCCAGCTGTTGACCAGCGCGCAGGTGAAAATCGCCGGCTCATGGCACTTGAGCCAACTGCTGGCATAGCACAACAAGGCGAAGCTTGCGGCGTGGGACTCGGGGAAGCCGTAACTGCCAAACCCCTTGATCTGCTCGAAAATACGCTCGGCGAAGGCCAGCTCGTAGCCATTGCGCAGCATGCCGTCGATCAACCGCTCGCGGTGCGGTTCCAGCCCGCCGTGGCGCTTCCAGGCCGCCATGCTGCGGCGCAGTTGGTCCGCTTCGCCTGGGCTGTAGTCGGCGGCGACCATGGCAAGCTCCATGACCTGTTCCTGAAACAGCGGTACGCCAAGGGTGCGTTGAAACACCTCGCGCAGTTTTTCCGAGGGGTAAGTCACCGGTTCCTGCTTCAAGCGACGGCGCAAATACGGGTGGACCATGTCGCCCTGAATCGGCCCCGGGCGCACGATCGCCACCTCGATGACCAGGTCATAGAAGGTTGCAGGCTTGAGCCGGGGCAGCATGGCCATTTGCGCCCGCGACTCGATCTGGAACACCCCCATGGTTTCGGCGCGGCTGATCATCGCGTAGGTGGCCGGGTCTTCTGGGGGGATGCTGGCCAGTGTCAGCTCACGCCCCCGGTGCAGCGCCAGCAGGTCGAAACAGCGTCGCAAGGCGCTGAGCATGCCTAGCGCCAGCACATCGACCTTGAGCAGCCCGACCATGTCCAGGTCGTCCTTGTCCCACTGGATCACCGTGCGTTCAGGCATGGCCGCGTTTTCAATCGGCACCAGCTCATGCAGCGGCTGCTGGGAGATGACAAAACCGCCGGGGTGTTGCGACAGGTGCCGCGGGAAACCGATCAACTCGCCGGCCAGCACCAGAATGCGCCGCAGCGACGGGCTTTGCGCATCGAACCCGGCCTCGGCCAGGCGGGGTGCGTCGGGAATCCGGTCACTCCAGCGCCCACAGCACTTGGCCAAGGCATCCACCTGATCTGCTGGCAGGCCCAGCACCCGCGCCACATCGCGCACAGCGCCGGCTGCGTGGTAACTGCTGACTACCGCTGTAAGTGCGGCGCGATGCCGGCCATAGCGGCGGAATACGTACTGGATCACCTCTTCACGGCGGTTGTGCTCGAAGTCCACGTCGATGTCTGGCGGCTCGTTGCGTTCGCGCGACAGAAAACGCTCGAACAGCAGCCGGTGTTCCATGGGATCGAGTTCGGTGATGCCCAGCACGAAGCACACTACCGAGTTGGCCGCAGAGCCACGGCCCTGACAGAGAATGTGCTGGTTGCGGGCGAAGGTGACGATATCGTGCACGGTGAGAAAGTAGCTTTCGTAGCCCAGCTCTTCGATTAGCGCCAGTTCCTTGGCCAGCACTTCACGCACCTGCGCACTCGGCCCCTGTGGCCAGCGCCGTGGCAGGCCCTGCTCGCAGAGCGTGTGTAGCCAACTGGCCGGCGTGTGGCCCTCGGGGACCAGCTCGCGAGGGTATTGATACTGCAATTGGCTCAGGTCGAAATTGCAGCGCTCGGCAATCGCCACGGAAGTGGCCAGCAACGGCGCGGGGTACAGCGCCTGAAGCTGTTCCAGCGGGCGCAGGTGGCGTTCGCCATTGGCGAACAGATACTGCCCGGCCTGCGCCACGCTGCAATGGGCGCGGATGGCCGTCATGCAGTCCTGCAACGCGCGGCGCCCGCGGGCGTGCATATGCACATCGCCACAGGCCACCAACGGGATACCCAGTTGCCCGCCAAGCGCCTGCAAATGCGCAAGGCGCGCGTCGTCATCGGCGCCTCGATGCAGGTGCACCGCCAGCCATAGCCGTTCACCGAATACATCGAGCAAGTGCTGCCCGGCAGTGGCATCGGGCGCAGCGCCCGGCACCCACAGTGCCAGCAAGCCATGCTGGTGGGCGGCGAGGTCTTCGGCCAGCACCTGATAGCTGCCCTTCTCGGCCCGGCGCCGCGCCTGGGTGATCAGCGCACAGAGGTTCTGGTAGCCCGCCAGGTTTTCCACCAGCAACACAAGCTTTGGCCCCTGCTGCACCTGTATTTCGCTGCCAACGATCAGCTTGAGGCCATGCTCCTTGGCCGCCTGCCAAGCCCGCACAATGCCGGCCAGGGTGCATTCGTCGGTAATCGCCAGGGCTTGGTAGCCCTGCTCGCGGGCGCGGCGAAACAGCTCGTCGGCGCTTGAGGCGCCGCGCTGGAAGCTGAAACTGGACAGGCAGTGCAGCTCGGCGTAGCCCGCGCCGCTCATGCGAACCAGCCCTGCAGCCACAGCGGGCCGGGCTGGGCCAGGTCGCGGTAGGCCCAGCCCCGCAGGCCGTCGCGGGTTTCGATCCGGTAGTAATCCCGGCGCACATCGCCACCATCCCACCAACCGGACTCGATACGCTCGGCCTGCCCGAGCAGTTGCAGCCCTGCCTCGGACAACAGCCGGGGTTCGGGTAGCAGCCAGCCGGGGCGGCTGCCCGGCGCCACCAGCAAGGCACCCGGTGCGCCCTGCTCGGCCCCTTTCCAGGCACACTCGGGGCGGTGATCGGCCTCGGCGCGCAAGCCTTTGACGGCGTCATCCCCCAACCGCGCCCGCAAGCGCTCGCGCAGTTGCTCCCAGGGTTGGCTCTGCTGCGCACGGGGGTCGAACAGCGCCTGGTGCTGGGGCACAAAGGCTGGCAGATCATCAGCCAGCAGCCGCAGGGTGCGTACCGGGGCGCGCAAGGTCAGCGCTTCAAGCCGCCCACGGGCCAGCTCGAACAGCATCGCCGCATCGCGTTCTGCAGCCAGCAGACCCACCAGCAGCACAGTTGCGGCGCCTTCGTGGTGCTCAAGGTGCAGTGCAAAGCGCTGCACACCGCAATCGCGCCCGGCCAGAAACGCCGCCAAATCGTTAAGTAGCCGGCGTAACGGGAACAGCAACGCCTGGTGCGACTCGACATCAAAATTGAGCTCTAGCCGCGCCTCGAAACGGTCGGGCGGCAGGTAGAAACCCAGCCCCAGGTTGCGCAGGCCGAACAGTTGGTCCAGGTGCACTTGCACCTGCGCGCTGAACCGCTTGGCCAGGGCATCACGCGGCAGCGCCATGACCTCGCCGAGCCTGCGCAAACCCATGCGCATCAGCGCCTCGCGGGTATCGGCGGGCAGCCCCGCGCGGTCTATGGGCAGGTTGAGCAAGGCGGCGCGGGTATCATTGGGGTCGGTCACGGCAAGGCCATCGTGGGCGTTGGCCAACATCCGCGCCGCTACGGGGTTGCTGGCCAGCACAATGCGCTGGCGCAAGCCCAGTTCGGCAAGCTCCTGGCGCAGGCGCGCCTCAAATGCCGGCCAGGGGCCAAACAATTGCAGGCTCGAACCCACCTCCAGCAACAAGGCGCGGGGGTAATGCCGGCTCACCTGGGCGCTGAAACGGTAGGCCCAAGCGGCCAATAACTGTTGCAGTTGCTCGATGCGCGCAGGGTCAGCCTCGACGCAGGTGAAACCGTCGGCCAAGGCACGCGCTGCGGTCAATGCCTGGCCGGCACGCAAACCAAGCTTGGCAGCCGCGGGGTTCACCGCTTGCAGCACTCGCCGTTGCACAGGGCCGCTGATCAGTACCAGCGGTGCGTCGGCGTCGTCGCGCTCACGCAGGATGCTGTCCAGCGCCAACTGCGGGAACAGGATGCAGGCCCAGAGCATAGCGGTCAGCTGCGCTGCGCAGAGGCGATGGGCAGCGCCGGCGGCAGCCCGCCACGGCACTTGATGACCCGCCACTGCGCAGGGCGGGCGTCAATGGCAATGCGCAGCGCAGCCGGCGATGGGTTATGGGCCGCCTGCTGCGGCCGGCAGGCGAAGGCCAGCGCGTTACCGGTTTCGGCGGCTACCTGCAAGCGGCGCAACGCGCGGTCCTCGGCGCGTTCCGGCCAGCACAGCACGGCAGCGCAGCTGCCCGAGCGCAGGCACTGTTCGGCAGCCCACAGGGCCTCGGCATTATCGGCCTCGACCTGGGCCAGCCAGCGCAGGTCGACCCCTGCTGCCTGCCAGGCCGGGGCGTAGGGAATGAACGGTGGCGCCACCAGCACCACGCGCTCGCCCGCGCCAGTGAGCCGCGCCAAGGTTGGCCAAAGCAGCTGCAGCTCGCCACAACCGGGGCTGGCCAACAGCAGTTCGCTGAGCGCCGCAGGCGGCCAGCCACCATCGGGCAGGCGCTGATCCAGCGCACCATGGCCACTGGGCTGCAAGCCCTGCGGCCGCGCCTGAGCCTGCCGCCCACGCCATACCTGGCGCTGGTCGAGCAGCCGGTCGAGCGCAACCACGGCGCCCATCAGTCACGCCTCAAGAGGCCACAGAACACGCCTTCGATAAAGAATTCGCGCTCTGGGCCCACATCGATGGGCTGGTAGTTGGGGTTGCGTGGAAGCAGCCGAAAACCTTCGCGGGTGCGCTGCAAGCGCTTGATGGTGACCTCGCCATCCAGCCGGGCGACGACAATTTGGCCATCGCGGGCATCCGCCTGTTGCAGGATGCCGACCAGATCACCGTCGAAGATACCGTCATCGACCATGGAGTCGCCGCGCACCTTCAGCAGGTAGTCGGGCGTACGCCGGAACAGGCTGGGGTCGAGCAGCAATTGCTCGTGGATGCCGAGGTCTGGGCCGATGGGCGCACCGGCAGCCACCTGGCCGAGCACCGGCACTTCGAGGATTTCGGGGCGGCGCAGGGGCTCGGCCAGGCGAATGCCACGCGCCTGGTTGGGCGTGACGTCGATGTAGCCGGCCTGGCACAGGGCGGTTATGTGCTTGCGTGCGACGCTGCGCGAGGCAAAACCGAAGCGCTCGGCGATGTCGGCCAGCGACGGTGGCTGGCCTTGATCAGTAATGCGCTCGCGAATGAAGCCGAGGATGGCACGGCGTTTGGGGGATAAGTTGTCCATAGAGCACATTTGTACTCTTTTCTTGAAACACTGAACAGCCCCCTTCATCGGCGGCTTTGGCTATGATGCTGCTGAATTGTTTCTCCTTGATCAGGATGCCCGATGCTGACCGCCTTGCTGTTCGACCTCGACGGAACCCTCACCGACACCGACACCCTGCACCTGCAGGCCTTGCGCACATTGCTGCACGACTACGACGGCCGCGAACTCAGCCAGGCGCAGTTCGATGCACGCATCAGCGGGCGGTCCAACGGCGAGCTGTTCGCCGAACTGTTCCCCCAGGCCGATGCCCGGCAACGCCAGGCCTTGGCCGAGCGCAAAGAGGCGCTTTTTCGCGAGTTGTCTCCAGAACTTGAGCCATTGCCTGGCCTGCTGCGCCTGCTGAGCTACGCCCGTGAACACCGCATCGGCATGTGCGTCGTCACCAACGCACCACGGCTCAATGCCGAGCACATGCTCACTGGCATGGGCCTGGGTGACTGGTTCGAGCATGTGCTGGTAGCCGATGAGCTGGAGCGCCCCAAGCCCGACCCACTGCCCTACCTCACCGGGTTGCAGCGGCTCAAGGCACCGGCTGGCCAAGCCCTGGCCTTCGAAGATTCCCTGCCTGGAGTCCAGGCCGCCAGCGGCGCCGGCATCTTTACCGTGGGGGTGGCTACCACGCAAACTACCGAGCGTCTGCATGAAGCCGGCGCACAGCTGGTAATCGACAATTTCGATGACCCACAGCTGTGGGCATTGATCGAGAAAATGGCTGGCTGAACCGCCTGCCCACTGACAACCCTGCGGGCCGCCCCATGGAACTGCACATTCGCCTTGAAGGCCGTAAAGGCCTCGCCGACCAGCTCTACCAGCAACTGCGCGAGGGTATTGACAGTGGCCACCTGGCTGCTGGCACCCAGTTACCCCCTACCCGCCTGCTGGCCGAGCAACTGGGGGTTTCGCGCAAGACCGTGGCTGAGGCGTATTCACGCCTGACCTACGAGAGCCTGATCAGCGGCGTAGTCGGGCGCGGCACCTTCATCAGCCCGCGCCGAGCGCTGCAACCGCCCCCCGCCCAAGGCGCACCGCTGGCCGGTGCCGACATGCTCGAACGCTGGCGCTCGCGTGCCACGGTGTTAAGCCTGCGCGGGCTGGATGGGCCCTCGCGCTACGACTTCATTGGCGGCGCCTCCAGCAAGGCGCAGTTCCCGTACGACCAGTGGCGTAGCTGCATGCAATACGCCCTGCGCCGCAGCCAGCGCCACCGCGAGCTCAAGTTCGCCGCACAAGGTCTGACCGAACTGCGCGAGGCGATCGCCCACCACATCGCCTTTGCCCGCGGCGTGCATTGCAGCGCCAGCGATGTACTGGTGTGCAACGGCGCCCAGCAGGCGCTGGACCTGATCGCCCGAGTGCTGATCGAGCCCGGCAGCAAAGTGGCCATGGAAGACCCCGGCTACCCACCGGCGCGCCAGCTGTTCCTGGCCTTGGGCGCCGATGTGCAGTCGGTAGCGGTGGATGACCAGGGCATGTGCGTCGAGCAGATCGCCGCTGGCACGCGGCTGATTTACGTCACGCCTTCGCACCAGTTCCCCTTGGGCATGCCGATGGCCGAGCCGCGCCGCCATGCGCTGCTGGCGCGCGCCGCCGAACTGGGCGCACTGGTCATCGAGGATGACTACGACTGCGAGTTCCGCTACCAGGGCCCTGCCGCCGAAGCCTTGCAGCGCCTGGACCGCAACGGGCTGGTTGCCTACGTGGGCACCTTCTCCAAAACCCTGCTGCCCGAGCTGCGCCTGGGCTACGCAGTGCTGCCGCCAGCGGTGATGCAGGCAGCCTGTGTGGCCAAGCAACTGACCGACTGGCACAGCCCGAGCTTGCCGCAGTGGGCGCTGGCGCGGTTTATCAGCGAGGGCCACTTGAGCCGCCATATCCGCCGCTGCCACGATATCTACAGCGCACGCCGCGAGCGCATCCTGGCACGCATCAACGGCGATCTTGCGCCGTGGTTACGCGCAGTACCGGCCAGCGCAGGTTTTCACCTCAGTGCCCTGGCCAACCCCGGCGTCGATGTAGAACGGTTGATCAGCCTGGCGCGCAGGGCCGAAGTGGGCTTGTATTCCCTGGCGCCATTTTTCAGCCAAGCCCCGCTGCAACCGGGGCTACTGATGGGCTTTGGCGCTATCGAGCTGCTGGACATCGACCCGGCCCTGGACCGAGTCGCCGACACCCTGCACGTGCTCAGTTGACCGCAGCAGTCGTTACCCCTTGGCCCCTGCGCTCTATCGCCTGGCGATAGCCATTGGGCGCAAAGCATGCCGTGACCACCAGCATGGCCAGCACTGTGCAGGTAAGCAGCGCCCAGGAAGCCTGGAAATCGCCGCTGACATCGCGTAGCCAACCGGTGATGTACGGCACGATGCCCGTCACGATAAAGCCGACCCCCTGCACGAACGCTGCCAGGCTGCCCGCCTCGGCTGGCGTGCGCAGGTGCTCGACCGTCAGGGTAAGGCTCAGGCTGAAGCAGGCGCCCAGGCCCAGCCCGATCATCGCCACCCATAGGCCCATGGCACTGCCCGGTGCCAGCAGCAGCCCGGAAAAACCACCCAATTGCACCAGCAATGCCAACCATAACCCCGGCCGGCGGTCAGTCAGGCGCCGCAGTAGCAGTGGCAGCCCCAATGCACCAGCCACCTGGAACACAGTCATCAGCCCCACCAGCTCGCCACCACCCTGGGCGGTGCCGCCGTGCTCCAGGTGATAGGCCGGCAGCCACGCGACCATGCTGGTATACCCGCCATTGATCAGCCCGAAGTACAGCGCCAGCAACCACGCCCGGCGGTTGCCGAACCAATGCCCGCGCGCAGCACCGCCCAACGCCGTGGCTTCTTTACGCGGGCGCAGCACCAGCCAAGCGCACAGTGCCAGCACCGCCGGCACTGCCCACAGCCCAAGCCCCACCTGCCAGCGACCAAAGTACGCACTGATCGACGGCCCCAGCAGTGCGGCCAAGCCGCCGCCACTCATCAGTGCTGCCGAGTACAGCCCCATGGCTGCAGCCAGGCGCCCGGGGAACCAGCGGTTGACCAAGCCCGGCATCATGCCTTGCACCACCGCAACGCCCAGCCCGGCCAGCACCGCACTGGCAATCAACGCGCCCGCGCTCCCCAACTGCAAGCGCCACAGGCAAGCCAGGGCAATCGCCGACAGCCCGGCGAGCATGCCGGCGTGCTCGCTCAACCAGCGCCGCAGCCACGGCTGCAACAACGGCACCAGGCCCATGCACAACACCGGCAACGCCGTCAGCAAGGCGGCCTGCTGATAACCCAGGCCGGTGCTCTGGCGCATGGGTTCAAGCAACGGCCCGATGCTGGTGAGGATCGGCCGCAGGTTCAGCGCCAGGAGCACCACCAGCAGCAGGTCAAGTGCGCCCCTCATGGTTGAATCGCCTGCAGGCATTGACGGTAAGACGCGGACATCGGTTGGGGCATGACTCGGTACTCGCTGAAAGACCGCGTCATTATCCCCAGTGCGGGGCGCCTGCAGAAATGAAGATATTGGATGCAACCCAGTGGCCACCTGAATGCCGCCATTGGCCCCCTGGCAAACGTTCGTATTGGCTATTCGGGGTTTTGCGGCCCAGCGCTAAGGTAACGCCATCTTTTCAACCAAGCGGAGAAACGCCATGCATGAACGTATCGAATGGGCCAAGCAGGCTCCGGAGGCCTACAAGGCAATGCTTGCCCTCGAGCAAGCGGTCATAGGTTCCGGCCTTGAGCATTCGCTGCTTGAGCTGGTGCGCCTGCGCGCCTCGCAGCTCAATGGCTGCGCTTACTGCATCAACCTGCATGCTAACGATGCACGCAAGGCTGGCGAAACCGAGGCACGCCTGCAAACCCTGAGCGTGTGGCGCGAAACCCGCTTCTTCACCCCACGCGAGTGTGCGGCGCTGGCGTGGGTAGAGAGCCTGACCCAGCTCCCGGTGCGCGGCGCGCCACAGCCTGAGTACGAAGCCTTGTTCGAGCATTTTTCGCCCAACGAGGTGACCAATCTGACCCTGGCGATTGCCACCATCAATGCCTGGAACCGCTTTGGGGTCGGGTTTGCGATGGTGCCGGCCTAAGGCCTGCGCCACACCGCCGCCGCCACCTCCACAGGTTCAGGCAGCAGCCGGTTATCGAAGAACAGCTGCGCAGTCTTCTGCTGCGCCGCGACGATTTCATCGGTCACCGGCAGCACCGGCGAGGCCGGACGGTGGCTGAAACTGCGCTGCACCACGGCCTCCGGCAAGCCCATGAAGGCTGCCAGCAGTTTGATGCTGCCGGTCTCGTCACTGCGGGTCAGCGCCTCGGCCTGGTTGATTTCATCGAGTACCTGGGCGACGAACAGGGCGTTGGCCTGCACATAAGGCCGTGCCCCCAGCATGAACGGCCCGGACAGGCCCAGCCCTTGCCCGTCCGCCAGCAAGCGCGCCTTCCCTTCCAGTTCGATCACCGAATAGAACGGGTCCCAGATCGCCCATGCATCGACGCTACCGCGCTCGAACGCGGCCCGTGCATCGGCCGGGGCCAGATACACCGGCTGCACGTCGGTCATGCTCAACCCGGCGTTGGCCAGCGCACGCAGCACCAGGTTGTGGGCGCTGGAACCTTTCTGCAAGGCAATCCGCTTGCCTTTGAGCGCCGCCACCGAGGTGATCGGGCTTTGCGCAGGCACCAGAATGACCTCGGCGCGTGGCTTGGGCGGCTCTGCACCGATGTACAGCAGGTCGGCACCGGCGGCCTGGGCGAAAATCGGCGGGATATCCCCCGTCGAGCCGATATCCAGGCTACCGATGTTCAGCGCTTCGAGCATCTGCGGGCCTGCCGGAAACTCGATCCATTGCACCTGAGTGCCAGTAAACCGCTGCTCCAGTAAGCGGTGCTGCTTGGCCAGCACCAGGCTGATCGAGCCTTTCTGGTAACCGATGCGCAAGCTGGCGGGGTCGGCGGCCTGGGCCAGGCCTGCCAGTGCCGCCAGTAGCAGCACGGTGAAACGTAACAGTCGCATGGCTTAGTCCTTCCAGTCGGTCGAGGGCTTTTCCCACAAATTGATACCGCCTTCGACGGCGTGCTGGTCGATTTCAGCGAGCTCTTCGGCGCTGAACGTCAGGTTGTCGAGGGCGGCGACGTTCTCACTGATCTGCTCCGGCCGGCTGGCGCCGATCAGCGCAGAACTGACCCGCTTGTCGCGCAGGGTCCAGGCCAAGGCCAACTGGGCCAGGCTCTGGCCGCGGCGACGCGCGATTTCGTTGAGGGCACGGGCGCGCTGCAAATTGGTTTCGCTCAGGTGCTGCGCCAGCAGCGAACCACCGCCTGCGCGGTTGACGCGGGCATCGGCGGGGATGCCGTGCAGGTACTTGTCGGTCAAAAGGCCCTGTGCCAGCGCGGTGAAGACGATCACCCCGGCGCCGAGGTCATCGGTAGCCTCAAGCAAATCGCCCTCGATCCAGCGGTTGAACAGGTTGTAGGACGGCTGGTGGATCAGCAGAGGGACGTTCAGCGCGTCAAGCAGCGAAGCGATTTCACGGGTTTTGCCTGCGGAGTACGAGGAAATGCCGATATACAGCGCCTTGCCCTGGCGCACGATATCGGCCAGCGCGATGGCGGTCTCTTCCAGCGGCGTGTCGGGGTCGAAGCGGTGCGAGTAGAAGATATCGACGTAGTCCAGGCCCAGGCGTTTCAGGCTCTGGTCGAGGCTGGCATGCAGATACTTGCGCGAGCTGCCGCCCTGCCCGTAGGGCCCCGGCCACATGTCCCAACCGGCCTTGCTGGAGATGATCAGCTCGTCACGGTAGCCGCGCAGGTCCTCGCGCAGCAGGCGGCCGAAGTTGGTTTCGGCGCTGCCATAGGGTGGGCCGTAGTTGTTGGCCAGGTCGAAATGGTTGATGCCAGCATCGAACGCGGTACGCAGCAACGCGCGCTGAGTGTCGATGGGGGTGGCATCGCCGAAGTTGTGCCACAGGCCCAACGACAAGGCTGGCAATACCAGGCCGCTGCGGCCGACGCGGCGGTACGGGATACGCGAATAGCGCTCAGGGTTGGCGCGGTATGTCATGTGAACTCCTAATAAAGCGCTGTAACTAATTGATTTTTATAAGCCACAAGTAGCCCCCCGTGCGGTTGATCAACTGAAGTACGGATTGGCCGGCCGCTGCAGGCCGAGATGTTCACGCAAGGTGCGCCCTTGATAATGGGAACGAAACAGCCCTCGGCGCTGCAGCTCGGGCACCACCCATTCGGCAAAGTCTTCAAGGCCCTGCGGCAGGTGCGGCACCAGAATGTTGAAGCCATCCGCCGCATGGCCTTCGAACCAGGCCTGCAACTGGTCGGCGATCTGCGTTGGGGTGCCGATCAGGCTGAAATGCCCCCGTCCCCCCGCGATGCGCTGGCCGAGCTGGCCCAGGGTCAGGCCTTCACTACCGGCAAGCTCGGTGAGTAGCTGCTGGCGGCTGCGCTGGCCATCCTCGGTGGACGGCAACTCGGGCAGCGGGCCATCCAGCGGATAACCCGACAGGTCGAAATTACCCAGCATGCGCCCAAGCAATGCCACGCCAACCCTGGGGTCGACCAAGGCCTGGAAGCGCTCGGCCTTGTCTTGCGCTTCGGCTTCGCTGCGCCCGACTACCACGTACACGCCGGGCATGATCTTCAGGTCATCCTTGCAACGCCCGTAACCTGCCAGGCGGCCTTTCAGGTCAGCGTAGAAGGCTTGCGCTGCGCCCAGCGATGGCTGCGCGGTAAACACCACTTCGGCGCTTTGCGCAGCAAGCTCGCGGCCGCTTTCAGAAGACCCCGCTTGCACCAGCACAGGCCGGCCTTGGGGCGCGCGGGCCACGTTGAGCGGGCCTTTGACCCGGAAGTGCTCGCCGCTGTGAGCCAGCGCCCGCACACCATCGGGCCGGTGGAACTGGCCGGTGGCCTTGTCGCGCACGAAGGCATCGTCGGCCCAGCTGTCCCAAAGGCCCTGCACTACCTGCTGGAATTCGCGGGCGCGGGCATAGCGGTCGGCATGGCCGATATGCGCTTGGCGGCCGAAATTGCCAGCTTCGGCGGCGGCATCGGAGGTGACCAGGTTCCAACCGGCGCGCCCGCCCGACAGGTGATCGAGGGAGGCGAACTTGCGTGCTACATGGTACGGCTCGTTGTAGCTGGTGGTGGCGGTGGCAATGAGGCCGATGCGCTCGGTGACGACGCTCAGTGCAGACAACAGCGTCAAAGGCTCGAAGTACACCGAGCGGGCGCTGTGGCTGGCCAAGGCATCGCTTGGGGCCGCCACGCTGTCGGCCACGAACAACGCGTCGAAGCAGGCGCTTTCGGCAACCTGCGCGGCGCGGCGGTAGACGCTGAAATCCAGCGGGTCGGCTGGTACGTCGGGGTGGCGCCAGGCAGCGACATGGTGGCCGGTAGCCATAAGGAAGGCGCCCAAGCTGAGTTGGCGGGTCATGGAATACCTCTGCATTTTGATCGAAAACGTGAGCTGTGCAGCCTTGTGCCGGCCTCATCGCAGGCTGTCGCCAGCTCCCACAGGGATCTGCGCCAGACTCGGATGTCGCGGTTGACGCGGTCTCTGTGGGAGCTGGCGACAGCCTGCGATGAGGCCGGCACAGGACTGTGCGATGGCGGTTAGAAGTCTTTGCGCACCTGCACGCCGAAGTAGCGGCCATCATCGCGGGGCACCGAGCGGTAGATGTAGTCGCCACCACTGGCCAGCATCTGCGCGTAGGACTTGTCGCCCAGGTTCTTGCCCAGCAATGCCACGCGCCACCCCTCGTTGTAATCGGCCAGGGCAATGCTGGCGTTCCAGATGCCATAGGCGCCCTGCACGGTGTCTGGGTTCTGGTCGAGGCTGAACTGCACCGCATCCTGCCAGCTGAAGTCGCTGGAAAGCTCCAGGTCCAGGCCGTTGTTCAGCGGGATGCTGTAGTCGGCGCGGACATAGGTTTTCCAATCAGGGGTAAATGGCAGGTGGCCGCCGTCGATATTGCAGTTTGCTGCAGCCCCTGCCGGGCAGTTGAAGTGGTCGACCCGCGCCTTGGTATAGGCCACTGCCGCCGACAGTTTCAGTTGCCGGGTGGCCTGCAGGCTGGCGTCCAGTTCCACGCCTTGGGTATTGACCTTGCCGGCGTTGACCAGGCGGGTGACCACCTGGTTGGCCACGGTGTCGAAGAAGTTGGCCTGGTAATTGTCGTAGTCGGTGTGGAAGACCGCGAGGTTGGCCACCAGACGGTTGTCCAGCGCCGTGCTCTTGAGGCCGATTTCGTAGGCATCGGAGGTTTCCGGCTTCAGCGCGCCGGTATCACGTGGCTGCATGTTGAAAAACACGTTGTAAGCTGGGCCCTTGTAGCCCCGCGAATAGGTGACATAACCGCTGAGGTTGTCAGTGAAGTCGTATTGCAAGCCGGTCCGGCCGCTCCAGCCATCTTCGTCGACCGAGCCTGAACTTGCCGTCGAGGGCTGGATGCCAGGCACTTGCGTGGCCGACGTCGAAACCCGACGGTGATCGTACTCAAGGTCGTCATGGGTCCAGCGCAGGCCGAAGATGGCCCGGAAATCGTCGGTGAAGTTGAAGGTGTTCTCGCCGAACAGCGCCACGCTGTCGTTGCGGGTCGAGTAGTCGGCCCGGCCGTTACTGGGCACCCCGGCGTTGACGGACAAGCGCTGGTACACCTCGTTGGAGGTGCCGTGCATGTAGAAGGCGCCGAGCACGTACTCGTTGAACTCACCCTTGGGCGAGGTCAGGCGAAATTCCTGGCTGTACTGGTCGTAATCGACCGTGCCCTTGTCGTGGGACGCGGTGACCGGCAGCAGCGCGCGGCGGTCGCCGTCCTGGTACTGGGTGTTGTCCCAGCCGCGCCAAGCGCTGATCGAGGTCAGGGTGTAGTCGCCCAGTTGCCAGTCAAGCTGCGCCGACAGGCCCTGGTTTTCATCCTCGACGTGGGTCTTGAAATCACTGTTGATGTCACGGTTGTGGGCGCTGGGCACAACTGCGCCGAGCTGGCGGGCAAAGGCACTGCTGGCCTTGGTCACGACGCCACTGGGCAAGGTGTCCTGGCCTTTCATGTAATCACCGATCAGGGTCAGGCGCAGTGCTTCGCTGGGTTCGAACTCAAGCTTGCCGCGCAGGCCCTTGCGCTGGTAGCCATTGACGTCATGGCCATTGGCGATGTTCTCGACGTTGCCGTCGTAGTCACCCCACAAGGTGCTCAGCGAGCCTTTGAGGTGCTCGTCAAGGCGTCCGCCGATGCCGAAACGCAGGCGGTTTTCATCACCCCCGCCAAAGTGCGAGTAGTCGACATAGCCGTGTGTCTGCTCCGGGATTGCCTTGCTCACCACATTGAGCACACCGGCCGACGCATTCTTGCCGAACAGTGTGCCCTGCGGGCCGCGCAGCACCTCGATACGCTCAAGGTCGAGCAAGTCGAGGGTGGACTGGCCGGGGCGGCCGAACACCACGCCATCGACTACCGTCGCCACCGTGGGTTCGACGCCCGGCGAGGTGGAAATGGTGCCGACGCCGCGGATGAACAGCGAGGTGTCCTTGTTCGAGGCACCTGCCCTGTAGTTGAGGGTCGGTACCTGCTGCACGATGCTGGCGACATTGTTGCGGTTGTCGCGCTCCAGCTGTTCGCCGTCCACTACCGAAACAGCTACCGGGACCTTTTGCAGTGGTACCTCGCGGCGTGTCGCGGTGACCGTAACCGCGTCCAGGGCGACCGGCTCGGCAGCCTCGGCGGTGTGGCCGATGGCGGCGAGCAGGATGGCGCTGGCCAGCGGGCCACGGCGTAGGTTGGGAAACGACGAAGTACGGCTTGTCTGCATGATGCTCACTGCCCTGAAAGACCAGACGAAAGAAGACGCTGTGGTTGTCTGGTCTCGCTCGTGCGAGTGGCAGCCGATTGCCG
The DNA here is from genome assembly GCF_014268825.1 of Pseudomonas sp. SWRI51. Lineage (NCBI taxonomy): Bacteria > Pseudomonadati > Pseudomonadota > Gammaproteobacteria > Pseudomonadales > Pseudomonadaceae > Pseudomonas > Pseudomonas sp. SWRI51. The sequence goes on from NZ_JABWRG010000009.1 coordinate 81,535, forward strand.
ACAGCAGCGCTTGTTAGCGCTAACAGAGGCCAGTATTCGACGCTGCTGGTTAGCAGGTCAAATACTAAAAAACGATCTTCTTATGCGTTATGGTTCTTTGCTGGAGGTGCGGTGGTTAGCGCTAACATCGCCGCTTTGCACCCAGGCCGCCGAGGTACCCCACGTGAGCCACTCCAACGACACCCCGCGCAAGCGCCGCGGCGCCGGCCGCGTCACCTTGGCCGAGGTGGCCCGTGTGGCTGACGTTTCGGCCATCAGCGTGTCGCGCTATTTCAACCAGCCGGAACAGGTTTCCGAGCCGCTGCGCGAACGTATCGAGGCAGCGGTGCAGCAACTGGGGTACGTACCCAACCTGGTCGCCGGGGGGCTGGCTTCAGCGCGTGGCCGCATCGTCGGCATGGTCATCCCGAACATTTCCGGGCCAATCTTCGCCAACACCATCCAGGCTTTCAGCGACACCTTGAGCCGCCATGGCTATCAGCTACTGCTGGCATCGAGCTATTTCAGCGAGGCCCAGGAAGAAAGCGCAGTGCGCGCGTTTCTGGGCTGGTCGCCGGCAGCGCTGGTGGTGACCAGCCACTTCCACAGCCCCGCCACCGAAAAGATGCTCGCCCAGGCCGATGTGCCGGTGGTCGAAATCTGGGACTACGTGCCGGAGCGGGCGCCATTGCAGGTGGGTTTCGTGCATTTCGATGCCGGGGTGCAAGCCTGCCGCTATTTGCTCGACCAGGGCCACCGCCGCATTGCCTTTGTGCAGAACAGCGTAGCCGGCGACTTCAGCGCCTTGGAGCGGCGCGACGGCTATGCCCACTGCCTGCGCGAGGCCGGGCTTGAGCCCTGGGTGTTCGTGCCTTCGGCAGGCATCGCACCGTTCGAGGCCGGGCGCCAGGCCATGGAGGCGTTAATCCGGCGTACGCCAAGGCCGGAAGCGATCATCTTCGCCAACGACAACCTGGCCGCCGGTGCCCTGCTGGCCGGGCAACGTGCCGGGTTGCAACTGCCTCAGGACATGGCAGTAATGGGCTTTGGCGACTACGCCTTCGCGCAGATGCTGCTACCCAGCCTGACCACCCTGCGCCCGCCCTCGCGTGAAATTGGCGAGGTGGCGGCGTTACGGGTGCTGCAGCATCTTGGCGCGGTACCCAGCGAGGCCGAAATACCACGGCTGAACCTGCTGGCGTGCGAGCTGGTAACCCGCGAGAGTGCCTGAAATCAGGCGCTGGCCTGCCCCCCAGTGCTGACCACCACCTCGCGCACCTCGACCGAACGCTGCTCCGCCAGCGCGCGCATGTACAAATGGCAGGCGCTGGCGCTAAGCGTGGCCGGCAGCAGCAGGTTCAGCACCGGCACGCAGGCCAGCAGCATGTTGAACAGCCCCAGAAACAGAATGCGCACCCGCGCAGCCTTGGCGATAGCGAGTTGCTCGCGCGCATCTGCGCAGCCGCCAATGGCCGGGGTGAGCAACAGGCGCATATGCACGAACGGTAGCGACAGGATGATCAGCACGCCGTTGTACAACGGGATCAGTAATGACGCCAAGGTCCAGCGTGACAGGCCCAACCAGCGCGCCGGGCCATACCGCGCCTCGCGCCAAGGCGTGCGGCTGGTGGCACGACAATCGGCAGCGACGCCTGGGTAACGCTGCTGCACACACGCCCTCACCTTCTGGAAAAAGCCCAGGTGGATAACCAGCCGCAAGCCAATCAGCAGCAGCCCTAAAAACAACATGACCATCATCGCGGTGAAGAACGCCGCGATGTATAGCGCCAACTGCAACACGCCCACCCCCAGGTTGAAAAAGGCCAACGGGTCGACGCCCATGCCGATGCTCGGCGTGGCTGATGCCGGTGCCAGTATCGCGAAGTTGGCTACGCCAAGTGCTGCGAACGCTGAAAGCCAGCCACAGAATTCGCAGATCGCTGCAAAGTTGACGTAGAACACATACCCGCATATGCAACTGACCAGCAGGCACCAGCCTGCCGAAGGCAGCAGCAAGCGTGGGGCCAGGCTTTCGCGCAGCCCCAGGGCAAAACAGAGGCTGGCCTCACGCACGCCTGCCGACAGTGCGCGGAAAAAACCTTTGATACGGTCCATCGTGGTTGTCTGTCCTTGATGTTGATGGGGCTGGTAGCGCTGCAACATACGCCATTATCGATACCAGCAGCTCTTATATCATTGCTCGTGATAATAACCTTCGCTGCGTTCGATTCGTGCGTCACGCGCAAGGCACTCACACTCCGCCCACTACTAATATTCCGGCGGAGCTTTCCATGGACCATTCACTCAAACCCCTGCGCTTTCCCCTCGCTGCCATGGCAGTGGTGGTGCTCAGCGCTTGCGGCCGAACCCCAGATGCCGTGCAGGCTCCCGCCGCGCCGAAGGTCAGTGTTGCCAAGGTGATCGAACAGCCCATCAATGAGTGGGACGAATTCACCGGCCGCCTGGAAGCCCCGGAAACCGTCGAAGTGCGTCCACGCGTTTCCGGCCAGATCGACCTGGTGGCCTTCACCGAAGGCGCCCAGGTAAAAAAAGGCGACCTGCTGTTCCAGATCGACCCGCGCCCGTTCCAGGCAGAAGTACGCCGCCTTGAAGCCCAGTTGAAGCAGGCCAAGGCAACGGCCATTCGCAGCGCCAACGAAGCCCGCCGTGGCGAACGCCTGCGCGACAGCAACGCAATCTCCGCCGAGCTTGCCGAGTCGCGCAGCAGCGCCGCCACCGAAGCACGCGCAGGCGTCGATGCCATCCAGGCACAACTGGACCTGGCCCGCCTGAACCTGAGCTTCACCCGCGTCACCGCGCCGATCAGTGGGCGTGTCAGCCGCGCCGAATTTACCGCCGGCAACATTGTCAGCGCCGATGTCACGCCGCTGACCAGCGTCGTCTCCACTGACAAGGTCTACGCCTACTTCGACGCCGACGAGCGCGTGTACCTCAAGTACACCCAGCTGGCCCGCGAAGGCCAGCGCGGCCAGGCCACCCCGGTGTACCTGGGCCTGACCAACGAAAACGGCAACCCGCACCTGGGCCAGATGAACTTCGTCGACAACCAGGTCAACCCGCGCACCGGTACCATCCGTGGCCGTGCGGTGTTCGACAACCGCGATGGCCAGTTCACCCCAGGCCTGTATGCCCGCCTGAAGCTGGTCGGCAGCGCCCAGTACGACGCCGTGCTGATCAACGACGAAGCGGTTGGCACCGACCTTGGCAAGAAGTTCGTGCTGGTAATGGACAAGGACAACAAGGCGGCCTACCGCAACGTCGAGCTCGGGCCGAAGCTTGAGGGCCTGCGTATCGTGCGCAGCGGCCTGGCCAAGGACGACCGCATCGTGGTCCGTGGCCTGCAGCGGGTGCGCCCAGGCTCGGCGGTCACCCCAGAAGAAACCCAGATGGCCAGCGAACAGACCCTCGCCGCCCTCGCCCAGCAGCGCCAGGCCCTTGAGGCCAGCAACTCGCCTAGCAAAGTTGCGGGCTCCACAGTGAAAGTCGCCAGCGCCCAGGCGCCTCGCGGTTAAGGGATCACACCGATGAACTTCTCGAAATTTTTCATTACCCGGCCGATCTTCGCCGCGGTACTGTCGCTGGTGCTGCTCATCGCAGGCTCAATTGCCCTGTTCCAGCTGCCGATCAGCGAATACCCCGAAGTAGTCCCGCCCACCGTGGTGGTGCGCGCCAACTTCCCTGGCGCCAACCCCAAGGTCATCGGCGAAACCGTGGCCGCCCCGCTTGAGCAGGCCATCACCGGTGTCGAGAACATGCTGTACATGTCCTCGCAGTCCACCGCCGACGGCAAGCTGACGCTGACCATCACCTTCGCCCTGGGTACCGACCTGGACAACGCCCAAGTGCAGGTGCAGAACCGCGTGACCCGCACCCAGCCCAAGCTGCCCGAGGAAGTCACCCGCATTGGTATCACTGTCGACAAGGCATCACCCGACCTGACCATGGTGGTGCACCTGACTTCGCCGGATAACCGCTACGACATGCTGTACCTGTCCAACTACGCCATCCTCAACATCAAGGATGAGCTGGCGCGGCTGGGCGGTGTGGGCGACGTGCAACTGTTCGGCATGGGCGACTACTCGCTGCGCGTGTGGCTCGACCCGAACAAGACCGCCTCGCGCAACCTGACCGCCAGCGATGTGGTCAATGCCATCCGCGAGCAGAACCGCCAGGTCGCTGCCGGCCAACTGGGCGCCCCGCCCGCCCCTGGTTCGACCAGCTTCCAGCTGTCGATCAACACCCAGGGCCGCCTGGTCAACGAGGAAGAGTTCGAAAACATCATCATCCGCGCCGGTGCCGATGGCGAAATCACTCGCCTGAAGGACATCGCCCGGGTTGAACTCGGCTCCAGCCAATATGCCCTGCGCTCGCTGCTGAACAACCAGCCGGCGGTGGCCCTGCCGATCTTCCAGCGCCCAGGCTCGAACGCCATCGACATCTCCGACGAGGTGCGGGCGAAAATGGCCGAGCTCAAGAAAGACTTCCCTGAAGGCATGGACTACAGCATCGTCTATGACCCGACCGTGTTCGTGCGCGGCTCCATCGAGGCGGTAGTGCACACCCTGTTCGAAGCGCTGATCCTGGTCGTGCTGGTGGTGATCCTGTTCCTGCAAACCTGGCGCGCGTCCATCATCCCGCTGCTGGCCGTGCCGGTATCGCTGATCGGTACCTTCGCAGTCATGCACCTGTTCGGCTTCTCGCTCAACGCCTTGTCGCTGTTCGGCCTGGTGTTGGCCATCGGCATCGTGGTGGACGACGCCATCGTGGTGGTGGAAAACGTCGAGCGTAATATCGGCCTGGGCCTGCAACCGCTGGAAGCCACGCAAAAAGCCATGAGCGAAGTGACCGGGCCGATCATCGCCACGGCGCTGGTGCTGTGCGCTGTGTTCGTGCCGGCTGCGTTTATCTCGGGCCTCACGGGGCAGTTCTACAAGCAGTTCGCCCTGACCATCGCCATCTCCACGGTTATTTCGGCGTTCAACTCGTTGACCCTGTCGCCGGCGCTGGCCGCCGTGTTGCTCAAGGACCACCATGCGCCCAAGGACCGCTTCTCGCGGGTGCTGGAAAAACTCTTCGGTGGCTGGCTGTTCGCCCCGTTCAACCGCTTCTTCGACCGTGCCAGCCACAGCTATGTCGGCGGCGTGCGCCGGGTGATTCGCGGCAGCGGCATCGCGCTGTTCGTCTATGCCGGGCTCATGGGCCTGACCTACCTGGGCTTCTCGTCCACCCCGACCGGCTTCGTTCCGGCGCAGGACAAGCAATACCTGGTGGCGTTTGCGCAACTTCCCGATGCTGCCAGCCTTGACCGCACGGAAGCTGTGATCAAGCGCATGAGCGAGATCGCCCTCAAGCAACCTGGCGTAGCCGACTCGGTGGCCTTCCCGGGCCTGTCGATCAACGGCTTCACCAACAGCCCGAACAGCGGCATCGTGTTCACCCCGCTCAAGCCGTTCAACGAGCGCAAGGACCCAAGCCAGTCGGCGGCGGCCATTGCTGCGGCATTGAACGCGCAATTTGCGGATATTCAGGACGCCTACATCGCGATCTTCCCGCCGCCACCGGTACAAGGGCTGGGCACCATCGGCGGCTTCCGCCTGCAGATCGAAGACCGTGGCAACCTGGGTTACGAAGCGCTGTACAAAGAAACCCAGAACATCATCGCCAAGAGCCATGAAGTGCCGGAGCTTGCCGGCTTGTTCACCAGCTATCAGGTCAACGTGCCCCAGGTCGATGCGGCCATCGACCGCGAAAAGGCCAAGACCCACGGCGTGGCGATCAACGATATCTTCGACACGCTGCAGGTTTACCTGGGTTCGCTGTACACCAACGACTTCAACCGCTTTGGGCGCACCTACCAGGTCAACGTCCAGGCCGAGCAGCAGTTCCGCCTCGATGCCGAGCAGATTGGCCAGTTGAAAGTACGCAACAACCTTGGCGAGATGATCCCGCTGGCGACCTTCCTCAAGGTCAGCGACACCTCGGGCCCGGACCGGGTCATGCACTACAACGGCTACATCACGGCCGAAATCAACGGCGGTGCAGCGCCGGGCTACAGCTCGGGCCAGGCCGAAGCGGCCATCGAGAAGCTGCTCAAGCAGGAACTGCCCAACGGCATGACCTACGAATGGACCGACCTCACCTACCAGCAGATTCTGTCGGGCAACACCGCGCTGTTCGTGTTCCCGCTGTGCGTACTGCTGGCGTTCCTGGTGCTGGCCGCGCAGTACGAGAGCTGGAGCCTGCCGCTGGCGGTGATCCTGATCGTACCGATGACCCTGCTGTCGGCCATTACCGGGGTGATCGTGTCCGGTGGCGACAACAACATCTTCACCCAGATCGGCCTGATCGTACTGGTGGGGCTTGCGTGCAAGAACGCCATCCTGATCGTGGAGTTCGCCAAGGATGAACAGGCCAAAGGGCTCGACCCGCTGGCTGCGGTGTTGGAGGCGTGCCGCCTGCGTCTACGCCCGATCCTGATGACTTCGATCGCCTTCATCATGGGTGTGGTACCGCTGGTGTTCTCCTCCGGTGCCGGTTCCGAGATGCGCCATGCCATGGGCGTGGCGGTGTTCTCCGGGATGATCGGGGTGACTGTGTTCGGCCTGTTCCTGACGCCGGTGTTCTTCTTCCTGATCCGCCGTTTCGTCGAGCGTCGCCAGGCCCGCAAGGCCGAACGCGCACTGTCGCTGGAGAAACACGCATGAAACTGCTCAAACCCCTGACCCCAAGCCTGATCGCCCTGGCCTTGGCTGCCTGTGCGGTGGGCCCTGACTACAAGGCGCCGGCCACCGAGCCTGCGCGCCTGGACAGCGGCCTGCAAGCCAAGGCCTTCGACCGCAGCCGCTTCGAGAGCCTGTGGTGGAAGCAGTTCGATGACCCGGTGCTGAACCAGTTGGTGCAGGCCTCGCTGGACGGCAACCGCGACCTGCGCGTGGCCTTCGCCCGGCTGAAGGCGGCGCGGGCGATCCGTGACGATGTGGCCAACGACCAGATCCCGGTGGTCACCAGCCGTGCCAGCAGCGACCTGGGCAAGGGCCAGATCCCCGGCCAGACCGAGCGGCGGGTCAACAGCGAGCGCTACGACTTGGGCCTGGACATGGCCTGGGAGCTTGACCTGTTCGGCCGTATCCAGCGCCAGATCGAAGCCAGCGATGCGCAGGAGGCGGCCGCCGAGGCCGACCTTCAGCAGTTGCAGGTGAGCCTGATCGCCGAGTTGGTGGATGCCTATGGCCAACTGCGGGGTGCGCAGTTGCGCGAGAAGATCGCCGTGGCCAACCTCAAGACCCAGCACGAATCACGCGATATCACCGTGACCTTGCGCGATGCTGGGGTGGGCAACGAGCTGGATGTGGTGCGCGCCGATGCGCGCCTGGCCGGCGTCGAAGCCACCGTGCCGCAGCTGCAGGCCGCTCAGGTGCGGGCGCAGAACCGCATCGCCACCTTGCTTGGCCAGCGCCCCAATGCCTTGAGCGTCGACCTGTCGCCCAAGGCCCTGCCTGCCATTGCCAAGGCGTTGCCGGTCGGCGACCCGGGCGAACTGCTGCGCCGTCGCCCGGACATCCGCAGCGCCGAACGCCAGCTGGCTGCAGCCACCGCCGATGTTGGCGTGGCGACAGCCGACCTGTTCCCGCGGGTCAGCCTCAGCGGGTTCCTGGGCTTCACCGCTGCACGCGGCTCGCAGATCGGTTCGGCGGCGTCCAATGCTTGGGCGCTGGGCCCTAGCATCACCTGGGCGGCATTTGACCTGGGCAGCGTGCGGGCTCGCCTGCGCGGGGCCAAGGCCAATGCCGACGGGGCTTTGGCGACCTATGAGCAGCAGGTGCTGCTGGCCCTGGAAGAGTCTTCGAATGCGTTCAGTGACTACGGCAAGCGCCAACAACGCTTGCTGGCGCTGATGCGCCAGAGCGATGCCAGCCGCAAAGCGGCTGAGCTGGCCTCGGTGCGCTATCGCGAGGGCACCGTGGATTATCTGGTGCTGCTCGATGCCGAGCGTGAGCGCCTGAGCGCCGAGGATGCCCAGGCCCAGGGCGAGGTTGAGTTGTATAGCGGGATCGTTGCGATCTACAAGGCCTTGGGCGGTGGGTGGCAGCCGGAAGTGGTGGCCAGTTCGCGGTAATGCCTGAGTGAACCGAGAGCTCCTTTGGTTGGGTTAAGCGCCAACCGTTTGCCCTGGTCGCCGTTTGGTTACCAGGGCTTTTTTTGGTTTTGCCGCAGCCTTCTACCGCTTGTTCCGGCCAGCCACTTGCCTGCTGCGCACTGCGTCTTGCTTGGCGTCCAGCTGAAACTGTCGAGCAAACGATGCGAAAAGGCATCAAACGCCCACACCTGCACCGCCTTGTCGGCATCCAGTGCCAGCCCCCCATCCACGTCCTGGCCCGTCCACCATTGGGCTTCGTTGAGGGTCACGCACAGCTCGGAACCTTG
>NZ_JABWRG010000090.1:0-21162 GCF_014268825.1 Pseudomonas sp. SWRI51
GCCAAGCAGCCCTGATACCCAAAGGCAACCCTCAGGGCTGCTGCGCAGCCCAACGCGGGACAAGCCCGCTCGCCACAACTGTCTATCTTCCAGCGTCCAGCCGAAGTTGCTTGGATCCCAATACCCCCACGGGGCCGTTATTGGGGAACGGTTTCTGTTTCTGGTTCGATCAACTGCGCTGCGGCCACCGCCTTGCGCATCTGCTCGCAGCCCCACAACACCCGCTCCGGGGTCGACGGCGCGTCGATGTTCGGCTGCACCCGGTAATCGGCGATGCTGGCCACGGCGTCCTTGATCGCACACCAGGCGGCAATGCCCAGCATGAACGGCGGCTCACCCACGGCCTTGGAATGGAACACCGTGTCCTCGGGGTTCTTGCGGTTTTCCACCAGTTTTACCCGCATGTCGATGGGCATGTCGGCCACCGCCGGAATCTTGTAGCTGGCCGGGCCGTTGGTCATCAGCTTGCCCTTGGCGTTCCACACCAGCTCTTCGGTGGTCAGCCAGCCCATGCCCTGGACGAAACCGCCTTCCACCTGGCCAATGTCGATGGCCGGGTTCAGCGAGTCGCCCACGTCATGCAGGATATCGGCACGCAGCATCTTGTACTCGCCGGTCAGGGTGTCGACGATCACTTCCACGCACGCAGCGCCGAAGGCGTAGTAATAGAACGGCCGGCCACGCGCCTGGCTGCGGTCGTAGAAGATCTTCGGCGTGCGGTAGAAACCTGTGGTCGACAGCGACACCTGGGCAAAGTAGGCCTGTTGCACCAGGTACTCGAAGCTTGCGATCTGGTCGCGGGCGCGCACATGGCCGTTGCGCAACTCCACATCTTCTTCGGTCACGTTGAAGTGCCGCGCAGCAAACTCGGTCAGGCGTTTTTTAAGGATTTCAGCAGCGTTCTGCGCGGCCTTGCCGTTCAGGTCGGCGCCGCTGGATGCGGCAGTCGGCGAGGTGTTGGGCACCTTGTCGGTATTGGTGGCGGTGATCTGGATGCGCTTGATATCCACCTGGAACACCTGCGCCACGACCTGCGCGACCTTGGTGTTCAGGCCTTGGCCCATCTCGGTGCCGCCGTGGTTGAGGTGGATACTGCCGTCGGTGTAGATGTGGATCAGCGCACCGGCCTGGTTGAGGAAGGTGGCGGTAAACGAGATACCGAACTTCACCGGGGTCAGCGCCAGGCCTTTTTTCAGCACCGGGCTGTTGGCGTTGAAGCGGCGGATGGATTCGCGGCGCTCATGATAGTCGCTGCTGGCCTCAAGCTCGGCTGTCATCTCCTCGAGCATGTTGTGCTCGACGGTCTGGTAGTAGTGGGTGACGTTGCGCTCGGTCTTGCCGTAGTAGTTGGCCTTGCGCACCGCCAGCGGGTCCAGCGCCAGGTAGCGGGCGATGTGGTCCATAACCTGCTCGATGGCAACCATGCCCTGCGGCCCGCCAAAGCCGCGATAGGCAGTATTGGAGGCGGTGTTGGTCTTGCAGCGGTGGCCGTGCACGGTGGCATCGCCCAGGTAGTAGGCGTTGTCGGAGTGGAACATGGCGCGGTCGACGATCGAGCCGGACAGGTCGGGCGAATAACCGCAGTTGCCGGCCAGGTCCAGGTTGACCCCGTGCAGGCGGCCGCTGTCATCGAAGCCCACGTCATATTCGACGTAGAACGGGTGGCGCTTGCCGGTCATGGCCATGTCTTCGACGCGCGGCAGGCGCATCTTGGTCGGCTGGCCGGTCAGGTGGGCGATGACTGCGCACAGGCATGCGGGGCTGGCCGCCTGGGTCTCTTTGCCACCGAAGCCGCCGCCCATGCGGCGCATGTCTACCACGACCTTGTGCATCGGCACATTCAGCACCTCGGCCACCAGCTTCTGCACCTCGGTCGGGTTTTGCGTGGAGCAGTAGACGATCATGCCGCCATCTTCGCCGGGCATTACCGAGCTGATCTGGGTTTCCAGGTAGAAGTGTTCCTGCCCGCCAATGTGCAGCGTGCCTTGAATGCGGTGCGGGGCAGTGGCCAGGGCTGCGGCGGCGTCACCGCGCTGATGGGTGTGGCTGTCGAGCACGAAGTGCTTCTTGCGTAGCGCCTCGACCACATCGAGCACCGGCTCCAGGTCTTCGTATTCGATGATGGCGGCCATGGCCGCACGGCGCGCCGTGTCCAGGTCGCAGGCGGCGACGGCAAGCACCGGCTGGCCAAAGAATTCGACCTTGTCGATAGCCAGCAGTGGGTCGCCGGCCACCACCGGGCCGATGTCCTTGAGGCCTGGAATATCCTCGTGGGTGATGACGATGCGCACGCCCGCGATCTGGTAGCAGGGCGTGGTGTCGATGCGCAGAATGCGCGCATGGGCGCGGTCTGCGGTGCGGGCGTAGACGTGCAATTGGTTAGGGAATTCGAGGCGGTCGTCGATGTACACCGCTTCGCCGGCCACATGCTTGTCGGCGCTGTCGTGCTTGAGGCTGCGGCCGACCCCGGTGGCCAGGTCCTGGCTGAACAGTTCGGCCATTTCAGCCTGGGTTTTGACGGCGTGATGGTTAGACATAGTCGGTCACCCGGGTCTCGATGTGCGGCGATTGCAGTTCGATGAAGTACTTGCGCAGCAGGTTCTGCGCGGTCAGCAGGCGGTACTCGCGGCTGGCGCGGAAATCGCTCAACGGGCTGAAGTCTTCGGCCAGCGCCTGGCAGGCGCGCTCGACGCTGGCCTGGTTCCACGGCTTGCCGCGCAGCGCGGCCTCGCAGGCGCGGGCGCGCTTGGGGATTGCCGCCATGCCGCCAAAGGCGATGCGCACGCCACTGACCACGCCGTCTTCCAGGCTCAGGTTGAACGCGGCACACACCGCCGAAATATCATCGTCCAGGCGCTTGGAGACTTTGTAGGCGCGGAACGTCCAGTCGTTGCTGGCGCGGGGCACGATGATCTTCTCGATGAACTCGCTGTCCTGGCGCGCGGTGATGCGGTAATCGATGAAGTAGTCCTCCAGCGCCAAGGTGCGCTGGCGTTGGCCCTGGCGCAGGACAATCTGCGCATCCAAGGCGATCAGCAGGGGCGGGGAGTCGCCAATCGGCGAGGCGTTGCCGATGTTGCCGCCCAGCGTGCCCTGGTTGCGGATCTGTAGCGAGGCGAAGCGGTGCAGCAGTTCGCCGAAATCCGGGTACTCGTCGTTCAGCGCGCCGTAGCAGTCGGTGAGCGGGGTGGCAGCGCCGATCTCAAGGTGGGTTGTGGTCTTGTCGATGCGCTTGAGCTCGGCCACGTGGCCGACGTAGATCATCACCGGCAAGGTGCGGTGGAACTGCGTCACTTCCAGGGCCAGGTCGGTGCCGCCGGCCAGCAGCCGCGCTTCGGGGTGCGAGCTGTACAGCTCGGCAAGGTCGGCCACGGTCAGCGGCACCAGGCAGCGCTTGTCGCCGCTGTTGAGCTCGCCGGTCTGTTGTGGGGCGATGGCCTTCAGGCGGGCGATGGTCTGGGTTTGCTGCGCATCGAACTGGTCGCGGCAGGGGCGTGCGCAGCTTTGTGCGGCGGCGTCGAGGATCGGCCGGTAGCCGGTGCAGCGGCACAGGTTGCCGGCCAGGGCTTCCTGGGCCTGATGCAAGTCAGGGCCTTGGCTGTTTTTCTGCAAGGCGAACAGCGACATGACAAAACCTGGCGTGCAGAACCCGCATTGCGAACCGTGGCAGTCAGCCATTGCCTGCTGCACTTTGTGCAGCTCGCCCTGGTGCTTGAGGCCTTCGACGCTGATCAGTTGCTTGCCGTGCAGCGATGACACGAACGTCAGGCAGGAGTTGAGGCTGCGGTAGCGGATGCTGTCGGTGCCCGACTCGTCGGCGACCAGTTCGCCCACCACCACGGTGCAGGCGCCGCAGTCGCCGCTGGCGCAGCCTTCCTTGGTGCCGGTTTTGCCCAGGTGCTCGCGCAGGTATTGCAGCACCGTCATGTTCGGGTCCAGGGCGTGCTCGCTGTGCAGCGCCTGGTTGACGAGAAACTGGATCACGGGGAAGGCCTCGCAATGATTTTATTGTTGTTCGGGCGGACTCTAAGCAACGCTCGGCCCCATGGTCAATAATTTTCTGACTCTGAGGTCAAGATTCCGCTCAAGGGTCGCCCCAACCGAAGTCGTGCGCGTTATACCAAGCATAGTTCGGGCCGCTTGCTTATGTTGACCTGGCGGTCACACAAAGCGCATCGCCACTACGGCAAGTGCGCTACAATCGCGCGCTTGTGCATAGCCCCCCGATTTTGAAGGAAAACCATGACGTTCAAGGCGCCGGACAGTCTCTGCGAGCAGATAGCCGACCACCTGGCCGAGCGGATCATCCGCGGCGAACTTGCGCCCGGCGAACGTATCCAGGAGCAGAAAGTCACCCAGGCCCTCAATGTCAGCCGGGGTTCGGTGCGTGAAGCGCTGCTGATCCTCGAGCGCCGCCACCTGGTGGCGATTCTGCCGCGCCGCGGCGCGCATGTGACCGAACTCGATGAGCACAACATCCGCAGCCTGTGCACCATGATGGGCGAGCTGTACATCCTGCTGGGCAATGCCGTTGCCCAACATTGGCGCACCGAGGCCGACCTGCGCCCGTTTCTGGAGATCCAGCAGCGCCTGCACGGCGCCCACGCCCGCCAGGATATAAAAGCCTTTGTCGCGGACAGTTTTGCGGTGATGCGCGCTGCTTACCCGTTCGCCAACAACCCGTACCTGCAGGAAACCGTTGAAAACCTGCACCCGGCCATGAGCCGCGCCTATTACCTGGCGCTGGACCAGCGCCAGGCGAACATGACCGATTACCTCAGTCTGTTCGCGCGCCTGCTCGAAGTCGTCGTGTCGCGCGATTTGGCGGGCATCCGCGAAGTCCTCTCCGCCTATTGCCAGCGCAGTTGCGAGCTGGTGCTGGCCGCCATGGCGCGAAGCTGACCGATGCGTCTCAAGTGCATTCGCCTGGCCGGGTTCAAGTCGTTCGTCGACCCCACCACGGTCAATTTCCCCAGCAACATGGCCGCCGTGGTGGGCCCCAACGGCTGTGGCAAATCCAACATCATCGACGCGGTGCGCTGGGTGATGGGCGAGAGCTCGGCAAAGAACTTGCGCGGCGAGTCGATGACCGACGTCATCTTCAATGGCTCTACCAGCCGTAAGCCGGTGAGCCAGGCCAGCATCGAGCTGGTGTTCGACAACAGCGATGCAACCTTGGTCGGCGAATACGCCGCCTACGCCGAGATTTCGATCCGCCGCAAGGTCACCCGCGATGCGCAGAACACCTACTACCTGAACGGCACCAAGTGTCGGCGCCGCGACATTACCGACATCTTCCTCGGCACCGGCCTTGGCCCGCGCAGCTACTCGATCATCGAGCAGGGCATGATCAGCAAGCTGATCGAGGCCAAGCCCGAAGAACTGCGCAACTTCATCGAAGAGGCGGCTGGCATCTCCAAGTACAAGGAGCGCCGCCGCGAAACCGAAAGCCGCATCCGCCGCACCCAGGAAAACCTCGCCCGCCTGACCGACCTGCGCGAAGAGCTTGAACGCCAGCTTGAGCGCCTGCATCGCCAGGCCCAGGCGGCTGAGAAGTACCGCGAATACAAAGCCCATGAGCGCCAACTCAAGGCGCGCCTGTCTGCCTTGCGCTGGCGCGACCTGGACGCCCGCGTGCGCCAGCGCGAAACGGTCATTGGCGACCAGGAGGTTGCCTTCGAGGCGCTGGTGGCCGAGCAGCGCAACGCCGACGCCAGCATCGAGCGCTTGCGTGACGGCCACCATGAACTGTCCGAGCGCTTTAACCAGGTGCAGGGCCGCTTCTATTCGGTAGCCGGTGACATCGCCCGGGTCGAGCAGAGCATTCAGCACGGCCAGCAGCGCCTGCGCCAGTTGCAGGACGACCTCAAGGAAGCCGAACGCACGCGCCTTGAAACCGAGTCGCACCTGGGCCACGACCGCACCTTGCTGGCAACCCTCGGCGAAGAGCTGGCCATGCTCGAACCCGAGCAGGAAATGTCCCTGGCCGCCGCCGAAGAAGCCGCCGCCACCCTTGAAGAAGCCGAGCAGGGCATGCACGGCTGGCAGGAGCAGTGGGACGCGTTCAACACCCGCTCCGCCGAGCCGCGCCGCCAGGCCGAAGTCCAGCAGGCGCGCCTGGCGCAGCTCGAATCCGGCCTTGAGCGCCTGGCCGAGCGCCAGCGCAAGTTGGCCGAGGAGCGTGAGCAACTGGGCGCCGACCCGCACGATGCGCAGATGGAGGAGCTGGCCGAGCAATTGGCCGCCACCGAGCTGTCGCTGGATGACCTGCAGGTGCAGGAGCAGCAGGTGGTCGAGCAGCTCGAAACGGCGCGTGAGCAGTTGCAGCAGGCCTCCCAGGCGCAACAGCAACAGCAGGGCGAGCTGCAACGCATGGGTGGGCGCCTTGCGTCGCTCGAAGCCTTGCAGCAGGCGGCGCTTGAGCCTGGCGCCGGGGCTGCCGACTGGCTGCGCGGGCAAGGCCTCGCTCAGCGCCCAAGGCTGGCCGAAGGGCTGCGGGTACAGGCGGGTTGGGAGCTGGCGGTCGAAACCGTGCTGGGCGCCGACCTGCAAGCCGTGCTGGTCGATGCGCTGGAACCGTTGGACTTTGCCGCGCTGGCGCAAGGCCAACTGCGCCTTTTGCTGGGCTCTGGTGAAGGGCCGCGCATCGCCGGCAGCCTGCTCGACAAGGTTGAAGGCCCGAGCGACCTGTCGCCGTGGCTGGGCTTGGTAAAACCGGTCGAAAGCCTGGAGCAGGCGCTGGCCTTGCGCGCGACGCTGGGCGCGGGCGAGAGCCTGATCAGCCGTGACGGCTACTGGGTCGGTCGGCACTTTCTGCGGGTCAGCCGCGGCGCCGAGGCCGAAGGCGGCGTGCTCGCCCGTGGCCAGGAAATCGAGCGCCTGGCCGCCCAGCAGGGTGAGCAGCAAGCCCAACTCGACCAGCTTGATGAGCAGTTGCAGGGTTTGCGCGAGCAGCAGTTGGGCCTGGAGCAACAGCGCGAACAGCTGCGCCGCCGCAGCCAGGACGAGAACCGCCAGCACGGCGAACTGAAGGCGCGCTTGTCGGCCGCCAGTGCCCGCGCCGAACAGCTCGATCTGCGCCGCCGCCGATTGCAGGAAGAGCTGCACGAACTCGAAGAACAACGCGCCATCGAGCACGAACAGCTCGGTGAGTCGCGCCTGCTGCTGCAGGATGCCCTGGACCTGATGGCCCAGGACACAGAGCAGCGCGAGCAATTGATGGCGCGCCGCGACACCCTGCGCGAAGGCCTCGACCGCATCCGCCAGGAGAGCCGCCAGCACAAGGATCACGCTCATCAGTTGGCCGTGCGCCTGGGCTCGCTGCGCGCCCAGCACGACTCCACGCGCCAGGCGCTGGAGCGCCTTGAACAGCAGGCGGCGCGCCTCAACGAGCGCCAGGAACAACTGCACCTGAACCTCGAAGAGGGCGAGGCGCCGCTTGAAGAGCTGCGCCTGAAACTTGAAGAATTACTTGAGCGGCGCATGGGCGTCGATGAAGAAATGCGCCAGGCGCGCTTGCACATGGATGAAGCCGACCGCGAACTGCGTGACGCTGAGCGCCGCCGCACCCAGGCTGAGCAACAGGCGCAAATGCTGCGCGGCCAGCTGGAGCAGCAGCGTCTGGAGTCCCAAGGCCTGGACGTACGCCGTAACACTTTGCAGGAACAATTGCTGGCAGACGGCTACGATCTTCAGGGGGTGCTGGCAACGCTTGAGGCCGAGGCCAGCGAGCAGGGCACCGAACAGGAACTGGAGCAGGTCGAGGCGCGTATTCAGCGCCTGGGCGCAATCAACCTGGCGGCCATCGAAGAGTATGAGCAGCAGTCCGAACGCAAGCGTTACCTGGATGCGCAGAACGCCGATCTGGTTGAGGCGCTCGATACCCTCGAGAATGTGATTCGCAAGATCGACAAAGAAACCCGCAACCGCTTCAAAGATACCTTTGATCAGATAAATGCCGGATTACAGGCACTTTTCCCAAAAGTTTTCGGTGGTGGCAGCGCGTATCTGGAACTGACGGGCGAAGATCTACTCGATACAGGGGTGACGATTATGGCGCGCCCGCCGGGCAAGAAGAACAGCACGATCCATTTGCTGTCCGGCGGCGAAAAAGCACTGACTGCCTTGGCACTGGTGTTTGCCATCTTCAAATTGAACCCGGCGCCGTTCTGCATGCTCGACGAAGTCGATGCACCGCTGGACGACGCCAACGTCGGGCGCTATGCGCGCCTGGTAAAGGAAATGAGCGAGACCGTGCAGTTCATCTACATCACCCACAACAAGATCGCCATGGAAATGGCCGACCAGTTGATGGGGGTGACCATGCACGAGCCGGGGTGTTCGCGCCTCGTTGCAGTTGATGTTGAGGCCGCCATGGCCATGGTCGACGGTTAAAACACGCGAACCTGCCGCTATTTACCCCTGGCAGGAGCGACAGACGGTGTAAAGTTGCCTTTGGTCGTGCTAGCTTTACGTCACTTGTTTTTGCGTGGGTAAAACGCCTGTCAGAACATAGAGTTGGCGCCACGTGTTAAAGGCCTTTGAAGCCTTTGTTTTCAAGCATAATTTTTTATAGAGGCACGGGATTACATGGAAATCGGTCTGCGCGAGTGGCTGATCGTCATCGGCATCATTGTCATCGCCGGTATTCTTTTCGACGGCTGGCGTCGCATGCGCGGCGGCAAGGGCAAGTTGAAATTCCGTCTGGATCGCAGCTATGCCAACGTTTCCGACGACGAGGGTGGCGCCGAGGTGCTCGGGCCGCCCCGTGTGCTGGATACGCATAAAGAGCCTGAGCTCGACGAAACCGACTTGCCGTCGATGAGCGCCCCTGCGCGCGAACGCGAGCGCGAAGCCAAGCCAGTCAAACCGCCCAAGCGTAGCAAACGCGGTAACAGCGACCAGCACCAGGGTGACCTGAAGCTGTCTGCCGAGCCGCGTGAAGCCGACCTGTTCGCCGAAAGTGATGAAGAGCTGGCTGCCGACACCGGCCGTAACAGCGATTTCAACACCTCGGGCAACAGCAACACGCAAAAAGAGCTGCCGCCTGCCGAAGAAGTGCTGGTGATCAGCGTTATTTCCCGCGACGAAAGCGGCTTCAAAGGCCCGGCGCTGCTGCAGAACATCCTCGAAAGCGGCCTGCGCTTCGGCGACATGGATATCTTCCACCGCCACGAAAGCATGGCGGGCCACGGTGAAGTGCTGTTCTCGATGGCCAATGCGGTCAAGCCCGGCGTGTTCGACCTGGACGATATCGACCATTTCAGCACCCGCGCCGTGAGCTTCTTCCTCGGTTTACCAGGCCCGCGTCACCCCAAGCAGGCCTTCGACGTGATGGTCGCCGCCGCCCGCAAGCTCGCCCACGAGCTCAACGGTGAACTCAAGGACGACCAGCGCAGCGTGCTGACCGCGCAAACCATCGAGCACTACCGCCAGCGCATCGTCGAATTCGAACGCCGTGCCCTGACCCAGAAGCGCTAAAGGCCCATCGGGGCAAGTGCTGTTGAAGACTGGGGCCGCTTAGCGGCCCTAGTCGTTTGTGTGACCCGGATGCTGGCCTTCAGGCTGCTCTATCTGCTTTGCAAGAGATGACAAATGACCGCCGAAACCCGAATTCACCAGCTGCGCGCCGAGCTCGACCAGCACAACTACCGCTACTACGTGCTCGACGAGCCCAGCGTGCCTGACGCCGAATACGACCGGCTGTTCAACGAGCTGAAGGCCCTTGAAGCCGAAAACCCGCACCTGGTAACCCCCGACTCGCCGACCCAGCGCGTCGGGGGGGCAGCGCTGTCGGCGTTCAGTCAGGTGCGCCATGAAGTGCCGATGCTCAGCCTCGGCAACGCCTTCGAAGAAGACGACCTGCGCGATTTCGACCGCCGTGTGCTGGAAGGCCTGGATTTGCCAACCGGTGATTTGTTCGGCGCTGGCGGGGCGGTGGATTACAGCTGTGAGCCCAAGCTCGACGGCCTGGCTGTCAGCCTGCTGTACCGCGACGGCCTACTGGTACAGGGCGCGACCCGTGGCGACGGCACCACCGGCGAGGACATCAGCAGCAACGTGCGCACCGTGCGCAACATCCCGCTGAAGCTGCAGGGCGAGGGCTGGCCGGCCGTGCTTGAGGTGCGCGGTGAGGTGTACATGAGCAAGGCCGGCTTCGACCGTCTCAACGCCGCGCAAGCCGAAGCCGGTGGCAAGACGTTCGCCAACCCGCGCAATGCTGCCGCCGGCAGCCTGCGCCAGCTCGATTCGAAAATCACCGCCAGCCGCCCGCTGGAGTTCTGCTGCTATGGCGTGGGGCAGGTTTCCGAGGCCTTCGGCGACAGCCACATTGGCATTCTCGAAAAGCTCAAGGCCTGGGGTCTGCCGATCAGCCGCGAGCTGCGCCACGCAGCCGGCATCGAACAGTGCCTGGAGTACTACCGCGATATCGGCGCCCGGCGTAACGAGCTGCCGTACGAGATCGACGGCGTGGTATTCAAGGTCAACAGCCTGGCCTCACAGCGCGAGCTGGGCTTTCGCGCCCGCGAGCCACGCTGGGCCATTGCGCACAAGTTCCCGGCCATGGAAGAGCTCACCGAGGTGCTAGACGTGGAATTCCAGGTCGGCCGTACCGGTGCGGTAACCCCGGTGGCGCGCTTGCAGCCGGTCAAGGTTGCCGGCGTGACGGTGTCCAACGCGACCCTGCACAACATGGACGAAATCGCCCGCCTGGGCCTGCGCATTGGTGACACGGTGATCATCCGCCGCGCCGGTGACGTGATCCCGCAGGTGATGCAAGTGGTTACCGAGCGCCGCCCCGAACATGCGCGCCCGGTCGAGGTGCCAAGCGCGTGCCCGGTGTGTGGCTCGCAGGTTGAGCGCACCCAGTTGGTCAAACGCAGCAAAGGCAAGGCCACTACCAGCGAAGGCGCGGTGTACCGCTGCGTTGGCCGCTTGAGCTGCGCTGCGCAGCTCAAGCAGGCGATCATTCATTACGTGTCGCGCCGCGCCATGGATATCGACGGGCTGGGCGAGAAAAGCGTCGAGCAGTTGGTCGATGAAGGGCTGATCCGCTCGCCTGCCGACCTGTACAAGCTGCAGTTCGAGCAAATCGTCGACCTTGAAGGTTTTGCCGAAGTCTCCAGTAACAAGCTGCTGGCCGCCATCGAAGCCAGCAAGCGCCCAAGCCTTGCACGTTTCATCTATGCCCTGGGCATTCCCGACGTGGGCGAGGAGACCGCCAAGGTGCTGGCGCGCTCGCTGGGCAGCCTGGCGCGGGTGCAGGTGGCGCTGCCGCAGGTGCTGACTTACCTGCCGGACATCGGCCTGGAAGTTGCCTTCGAGATTCACAACTTCTTTGAAGATGCACACAACCGCGAGGTTATCCGGGCGTTGCTCGATAGCGGCATGCAGTTGCAGGACGAAGGCGAGTTGGCCGCAGAGTTTGCGGGTACAGCTAACTTAGCCAGCATGCTTGCCAAGCTTGATATACCTTCGGTGGGCCCGACGGGTACGCAAAAGTTGGTCGACAAGCTGGATACTCTAGATAAGATCATCGCCGCTGATGGTATTGACTTGCGCCAGGCTCTTAACACCAAGCAGGCCGAGGGGGTTCGCGACTTCTTCAAGGTTGAGGCGAACCAAGTATTGGCGCGAACGATTGAGGCGCAGCTGATTGAATTTGGCATGCATGAGTCTTGCGGGAAGAGGTCTGTGTCGGGTAAGCCACTTTCCGGCCAGACCTGGGTGTTGACCGGTAGCCTGGAGCGCATGAGCCGCGATGTGGCCAAGGAGAAGCTTGAGGGCCTGGGGGCGAAGGTAGCGGGCTCTGTATCCAGTAAAACCCACTACGTGGTCGCAGGCCCTGGTGCGGGCTCCAAGTTGGCCAAGGCCAATGAGCTTGGGGTGAAGGTGCTGGATGAGGAACAGTTTGTCGAGTTTATGGCGGGGCAGGGTATTAGCCTCTGAGGGGTGGTCTTTCGAGGTGGGCGATGGCTGCCATATGTTCGCCGACAGTCCTTCAATGCCTGTGAGATCGAGCGCCGCGCGCGCGGCGCATCGCAGGCTAGCGCCAACTCCCACATTTGTTTCGGGCCAGTTATGCCTGTGAAAGTATCGGCGCCTGCCTTGGTGCATGTCTTGAGTCATATGGAGCGGCCTAGGCGCACACGCTGAAACCGCGCCGTTCCAACAAGGCGGACCAGGTGATGGCGCAGGCTAGACTGGCCCGAAACAAATGTAGGAGCTGGCGCTAGCCTGCGATGCGCCGCGCGGGCGGCGCTCGATCTCACAGGCGCTGAACCCCTCCCGGCGAACCCCTCTCAGCCCCCACACAACCCCCGACACCTCAATCCCTCACCACAAGTCATTGAGAAATGATGCTTTTTTCTTGATCAGAGGTTGTAACTTCGCTGTGGAGCGGTACAATGGCGCGGCTCGTTACCTGACGAGCTGCGTTATGGTGGCCCCATCGGTCCCCCCGCATTGATTACCCGTTTACCTGGTCAGGCCCGGAAGGGAGCAGCCAAGGCGGGGACATTGAGTGCCGGGGTGTGGCTGGTGGGGCCGCCTCCATTTCAGGCCCAGCAAAATCCCCGCAATACCCTTCCCGCACCACCTCTCTCGCTTCACCCATACCGCACCCAGCACAGCAAATGCCAGCTCCATCGCACCTCGCCAATCCGCCTCTGGACAACTCAAAAGCGCCTTGCTAGTTTGCCCTCCGCCACATGTTTCAGAATATGACTGTGGCAGTTAGATGATATTAATGTGATATCACTTCGCTCACTGACAAGGATGTACTGCAATGAAAAGCCTGCAAGGTTTGCCCAGTCTTATCACGGCTTCGGTAGGGTCTCCAGGCAAGGCGCGCAACTTGCCCGCCGATGTTCAATGCATTCAGTACCTGTTCAACTTGATCATTCCACGGCCCGGCCTGCCTTTGCCTGAAGATGGCCGCTGCGACCCGCAGTTGGTGAAGTGCATCAGCCAATACCAGTTCCGGCAGCTCAAATATGCGCACCCCGACGGCGTGGTCGACCCCGGTGGGCGCACGTTCAACAGCCTGATCGAAGAGGCCATTCGCGTGCCGGTCAAGCAGCACCCGACGCTGCGCCTGCCGACCTTCTTCAACGCCTTCAACAACAAAGGCCCGGACATGGTTCAGGCCACGGTCAACAACTACCTGGCGCGGGCGCGGGCGGTCATCGAGGCCGAGCGGCGCAACCGCCAGATGGTGCTGCAGTCTACCTGTGACGGCGGCATGACCCTGACCGACGCCGATTACCAGTACGCCGCCACCCAGCTGGGCAATGGTATTTCGGCCAACCTGATCAAGGCTTTCGCCCAGGTTGAGTCGGGCGGTAAATCCGGCTTCGGGCCGGCGCGCCTGCCGATGATTGCCTTCGAAGGGCACTGGTTCCAGCGCTATACCAAGCACAAGTACGACGTGACTCATCCGTTGCTGTCGTACAAGTACAAGAAGAAAGCCGGCCCACAGTGGCAGATCAACAACAAGGACCAGGACAAAGCCTGGGAAACTATGGCCACTGCCTTTGCCCTGGACCAGCAAGCGGCGTTGCAGTCGGCGTCCTGGGGTATGTTCCAGGTTATGGGTTTCAACTATGCCAATTGCGGTTACAAGAACGTCTTCGAGTTCGTCGCAGCACTGAAACTCAATGCCAGCGAGCAGTTGAAAGCCTTCCTCAACTATTGCAAGAAGAACCCAGGCTTTATCACGGCGGCCAAGAACAAGGACTATGCCGGGATGGCCAGCAGTTACAACGGCGATGACTACGGCAACTACGACGTGCTCATCAAGCAGGCCTACGAAGCACTGGAAAGGAAGCGATAACATGGCAACAACCATTCGTGCAGCAGGGTTTGCGTTTGCGGCGTTGGTGCAGGCCTTCGCGGCCCCGTCGTTTGCGGCCAATTTAGAGGCGGGGCGCTACGATGCGCTGATGCTGGCGGTCACGCCGGACCACCAGGTCGAAGGCTACTACCTCGAAGAACTGGGCGAGGGCGTCAGCCGGCGCTGCACCTTTTATCTGCAAGGCCCGGTCACCGATGGCAAGCCTGCGCCGATCACTACCTGGCGCAAGCAGGCGTTTGCCGGCACCCTCGCGGCATCTGACTACGGCGTGGTGCTGACGGTGGCGCAGGGGCGTGATCACCCAGGCTGCATGAGTGTGATGGCGCCGCAGATCACCAGCGGCCTTGAGCTTGGGCGGATTGAAAGCAAACCGTGGATTGGCCTGGTCAGCGTGTCTGCCGACAAGGCTTACTTGCAGAAGAGTGCAGGCGCCAAGGCGACCAAGCGCCCGTACATCGTCAAAAATGACGTGGTCGGGGTGCTGGCCTACAAGGATGGCTGGGCGCGGGTCGAGTACGTCAACGCTGATGACCGCTCGTTCACCGGCTGGATTCGCCAGGACCAGTACAGCCGCCTGACCCCGCCCAAGCACTGACGCTTTTGGTTGTGTAGGAGCGTCCGCTCCTACATCGACCGCACCCAGACGCGATGGTGATGCCAGGTGCGGGCTTTGTGGGAGATCACCCAGCCCTTCCGGGCTGCGCTGTCGCGCAGAGAACTGGGCACCGTGGGAGCGGGCTTGCCCCGCGATGGCCTTCAACCCGCATTCGTACACCACGCGCCGCCACTGCCTGCACCTTTCTGGGGTTTTATTTCCAGCACAATCGCCGCTGGCGCCTTATCATGCACCTCCGTGCGTTCGGCCAGGAGACAGCGATCGTGGAACACGTCGACGACCTTACCCGTCAAAAAATCCGTGAGTGGCAAATGCGCCGCCTGGAAATCAAGGACCAGATGGCCAACCACCCCGAGCAGGTGCTGGCCCTGTCCCGCGTGCTCGACCAGATGGAAGAAGAACACGAACGGATTCTTGCCCAGGCAACGCCGCAGCCTGCGGCCCTGCCCGCTGCAGCGGCGTTCGAGTTGCAGTTGAGCGTGTCGGCCGCCAGCCGGCGCGACCTGCGCAAACTGCTGGAACTGGCCCTGCACGAACTCGACGGGGCGCTGGACGCACCCCAGGCCCATGCCAGCCACCCCGGTGGCATGGCCGGCTCGCTCGGCGCCTATCGCTTCGAGCTGACCGTGGGCGATGTGCCCGCCAACGCTGATTAACCCCCTGTATTTCGAGCGCCCATGCAGCCTGAACACTTCGACTTTGCCCGCCCGGTGTACCTGCCCATCACCCCCGAACTGTGCCAAGGGTTGCTGCAGGCAGAAGGCGCGCCGCCGCTCGAAACCCTGAGCCAGGCACAGTTGGCAGCGCTGCTGGTGATCCAGAACCTTGCCCAGAGCCAAGGCCCGGTGGACGCACGGGGTGCAGAGAAGGTGCTCGGCAAGCTGCTGGCCTGGGCCATCGACGGGCCGCATTCGGCGGATGTGGGGCTGTTGTCCGAAGCGCGGCGGCTGTTCGATGCGCGCAAGTTGTACTTTGGCCTTGAGGTGATCAAGGGCTCCAAGCTGCGCCTGCTGGATGCCGAAGCGCTGGAGGCGGGCGATTACCTGCTGCCCGACGGCAAGTGGGACTTCGATTACCGCATTCGCCGCCAGCAAGGCGGCAGCCCGTTCAGCCAGCAGGTGACCACAGGTTTTGACAAGGAACGCTGGCTCACGGTCGAGCAGGACAAACTGCTCAAGGTGATCCGCGCCGACCTGGATGAAGACATCCATGTGCAGGGCTATGCCGGTATCGGCAAAAGCTACCTGCTCGGCGCATTGATGGATTGCCTGCCGCGCGGGCGGGTGCTGGCGCTGGCACGCACCCCGGCCAAGCTCGGCGCATTGCGCCAACGCATGGGCCTGGACCCGCAGGCCAAGGTCGGCATGACCTTCGGCCAGTTCGCCGCGGCCTTGCTGAAAAATGCCCGCCCGGCCAATACCCGGGCGCCGCAGCCCGGTAAGCGCCGGGTAGCCGAAGAACTGGGCATCCATGGCGTGCTGCAGTACGACGCCGAGCACGCGCTGGATATCTGCCTTGAAGTGCTGCAAAGCTACTGCCTGAGCCGCGACTACAGTTTGTCCAGCCAGCACCTGCCATTCTTTCGCAAGGCCCTGAGCGCGGTGGATGCACAGGCGCTGCTCGAATATGCCAGCCGGCTGTGGCGCTACCTTGAAAGCAACCCAGCGTGGGCCTCGCAGACCGGTTTCGAGGCGCTGCTGCTGATCAAGCGCGCCAGCCTTGGCGGTTGCAGCGTACCCGGCCGTTACAGCCATGTGATCATCGATGAAAGCCAGGACGTCCCGGCGCCGCTGCTGCAGATCATCGAGCGCGGCCGCCAGGTGCTGATCACCCTGGGCGACGAATACCAGAAAGCCACCGGCGAGGTGGTGCGGCGCGGGCGCCAGGTGCGGCACAAGGACATGGCTTTCGCGGTACGCTCGGGGCCGCAGGTCGAGCGCCTGATCAACCCGCTGATCGGCATGCATTCGCGTAAGTCCAAGGTGCCATTCGAGGCCGCGCGCAGCGTGGATGTGGGCATCGAGCATTACCCCGAGGGTTTTGTGCCGCCCGAAGGCTGCGTGGTGCTCAGCGCCTCGCGCTGGGACACCATGCGCTGGGCGATGGAGCTGGCCGGGCGCAACTGCTTGCTGACGTTCCCCGACTGGCCCGACATGCGGCGTTTCATGGCCAGCGCTGTGGGGCTGTTCCGCGCAGCCTTCCATGGTGGCGGGCAAGATGGCGCCGATATCCATCCGTACTTTGCCCACCTGCCCGACTGGCAGCAGGTGCGTGATGCCGAGCGTTTCGATGAATCGTTCCTGTGGGTCGAGGCGCGGCTGCAAACCGGCTTCAAGATGGCCGACCTCACCGGCCTGGATGCGCGGGTCAGTGCGCAGCCCGCAAGCCTGCTGCTGATGATGGCGCAGGACGCCGGTGGCCTTGAATTCGACCAGGTTCTGCTCACCCCCGAACTGATGAGTACCCAGCCGTTTCGCGATGCCTACGCGTTCGATGAGCGCATTTGCGCGGTGTACATCGCGCTGTCACGGGCGCGCCGGCAGCTGTATCTGCCGTACGATGTGCAGGAATGGATCGATTATCACAAGGGCCAGAAATTCCGCGAACTGCACGGCTACTGATCGGCCTGCGCAGCGCGGCAACGGTGCATAATCCTCCCTTAATGGCGGTGTTGTGCAATGCCGGCTTGCCCACCCGAGGAGACCACCCCATGCACGTTCTGCTCTGCGAGGATGACGACCTGATCGCCAGCGGCATTTGTGCAGGGCTTGGCGCCCAGGGCCTGACCGTCGACCGCGTGGCCAGCGCCTCGCAGGCCCGGCAGATGCTGCAGACCGCGCAGTTCGACGTGATGATCCTCGACCTTGGCCTGCCGGATGAAGACGGCCTGAAGCTGCTGCGCCGCCTGCGCCAGCAGGGCGAAACCTTGCCGGTGCTGGTGCTCACCGCCCGCGATGCGATCACCGACCGTGTCGACGGCCTGCAAGCCGGCGCCGATGACTACCTGCTCAAGCCCTTCGACCTGCGTGAACTGGCCGCACGCCTGCACACCTTGCTGCGCCGGGCCGCTGGCCGGGCCGTCAACCTTGTCGAGCACGGCGCGCTGGTGTACGACCCCAGCAGTTGCGCGGCAACGCTGGCCGGGCAACCGGTCGACCTGTCGCGCCGCGAACAGGCGCTGTTGCAGGCATTGCTGCAGAACCCTGGCCGGGTGCTGTCCAGCGACCAGCTCAAGGACTGTGTCTATGGCTTTAGCGATGAGGTCGAAAGCAACGCCCTGAACGTGCATATCCACCACCTGCGGCGCAAGCTCGGCAATGGCATCGTCGAGACGGTGCGCGGGCTGGGTTACCGCCTGGGGCCGGCACAGGCGCCAGAGGGGCCGACGTCATGAGCTTGCGGGTACGTCTTTCGCTGATTCTGGGCAGCGCATTCATCGTCATCTGGGCGTTGGCGGCGGCGTGGATGCTGCGCGACCTGCGCCAGCAGATGATGTTCTCCCTCGACCAGCGGCTAGTGGCGTCGGCGCGCATGGTGGCGGGGTTGATCGACCAATTGCCGCAACCGTTGGCGGCCAAGGGCGAGGACGCACACTTTGCTGCCGACCAGCTCAGCGTGCCGGACGGCATGGCCTGTCAGGTCAGCTCGTTGCGTGGTGAAATCCTGGCCAGCAACCACAAGCACGACGGCGCCATGGACGATCAGCGCAGCGGTTTCCGCGACCAGACCATCGACGGCGCCTCGTGGCGCACCTTCACCTACAGCCATGGCGATGTACGTATTACCACCGCCGACCGGCATATGGAACGCGAGGCGCTGAACCAGTCGATTCTGCTGGCCGCCTCTGCGCCGGTATTGATGGCGCTGCTCGGTAGTTTGGGGCTGTTGTGGATCGGCCTGGGCAAAGGCCTGGCGCCGTTGAACCGCATGCGCGATGCCCTGCGCAAGCGCCGCGCCGACAGTGTCGAGCCGTTGCAGGTGGGGCGCCTGCCCAGCGAGCTGCAGCCGTTGCTCGATACCCAGAACCAGCTGTTTCTGCGGATTGCCCAGACCATCGAGCGCGAGCGCAGGCTGACCGACGATGCGGCGCACGAACTGCGCAGCCCGCTGACCGCGATCAAGACCCACCTGCAGGTGGCGCGAATGACCGATGGCGCCGTGCGAGAGCAGGCCCTGGAGCATGCCGAGCAGGGTACTGATCGTATGCACCGCACCCTGGAACAACTGCTGATGCTGGCCCGCGTCGAAGGCAGCCTGTCGTTCGATGACGGCGTGCAATGCAGTGCCGAGCAGGTGGCGTTGCAGGCCATCGAGGATGCTGGTGGCGGCGACAACCGGCGCATTCTGCTGCACCTGCCGGATGAGGCGGCCAAGGTGTACCTCGGCATGCCCGCACCGCTGGCGGTGGCGGCCTTGCGCAACCTGCTGGACAACGCCTTGCGCCATGGCGGCGATGCGGCGGTCGAGCTGGATGTGCAGGCGGCGGACGGGCAGGTGGACTTTGTCGTGCGTGACCATGGGCCCGGCATTCCCCAGGCCGACCTTGCGCACCTGACCGAGCGGTTCTGGCGCAATAGCCAGAGCGGTGGCTGCGGCCTTGGGCTGGCGATTGTCCAGGCCATCGTCCAGCGCTGCGCCGGGAGCTTGCGTTTCGACAGCCAGGCCGATGGCTTGCGTGTGAGCCTGCAGGTGCCAGCGCGGGTGGCCGCTTCAGGGCTCTGAGCAGGCCTGTTCCGGCCACATCGCAGGCTGTCGCCAGCTCCCACAGGGATCCGGGCCAGACTCGGATATTGCGGCGATGCGTGGTCTTTGTGGGAGATTCTATGGTTTGGTACAAGCCTGTTCCCGCCAGATATATCTCCTTGTGGCGAGCGGGCTTGCCCCGCGTTGGGCTGCGCAGCAGGCCCTTGGGTTTTCAGGGCTGCTGCGCAGCCCAACGCGGGACAAGCCCGCTCGCCACAACTGTCTACCATTTCCCACAGGGTTGGGTCCAACCAGCAAGGTTGCGGTTGAACATGGCCTCTGTGGGAGCTGGCGACAGCCTGCGATGAGGCCTCAGTGGGCTTGCACCGGGTTCACACCAAACAAATCCTCCCCATGCGCTAAATCCTCAGCTCGCCCAAGCGTTTTCCAAGCACTAACAACCCGACACACATCCAGTTACAGGAGGCGTGACGGGTACATTCGCTTGCTTGCGAGGGTACGTACGATGTCGACCGCTTCCAGCCTTGCCCGGGCCCTGCCGGCCAATGAGCCCCAGGCCCTTTACGAGTTTGCCGACTCGCCGTTGCTGCTGCGCCAGCAGCAACAAGAGTCCAACGCGCGCAGCTACCCACGGCGCATCCCGCTGGCCCTCAAACGCGCCCGTGGCATCTACGTGGAAGACGTCGAAGGCCGCCAGTTCATCGACTGCCTGGCAGGTGCTGGCACGTTGGCCCTGGGGCACAACCACCCGGTTGTGGTCGAGGCCATCCAGCGCGTGCTGGCTGACGAACTGCCGCTGCATACCCTCGACCTGACCACGCCGGTGAAGGACCAGTTCGTTCAGGACTTGTTCGGCATTCTGCCTGAGGCCCTGCGCCGCGAAGCAAAGATCCAGTTCTGCGGGCCGACCGGCACCGATGCGGTGGAAGCGGCGCTGAAGCTGGTGCGCACCGCAACTGGGCGCAGCACCGTGCTGGCGTTCCAGGGCGGTTACCACGGCATGACCCAGGGCGCCTTGAGCCTGATGGGCAGCCTGGGCCCGAAAAAACCGCTGGGCGCGCTGCTGAGCAGCGGCGTGCAGTTCATGCCGTACCCCTACGACTACCGATGCCCGTTCGGCCTGGGTGGCGAGGCCGGTGTGCGCGCCAACCTGCATTACCTGGAGAACCTGCTTAACGACCCCGAAGCCGGCGTGGCCTTGCCTGCGGCAGTGATCGTAGAGGTGGTGCAGGGTGAGGGCGGCGTGATCCCGGCTGACGTCGAGTGGCTGCGTGGCCTGCGCCGTATTACCGAGCAGGCAGGTGTTGCACTGATCGTTGATGAAATCCAGAGCGGCTTTGCCCGCACCGGCAAGATGTTCGCCTTCGAGCACGCCGGCATCCTGCCGGATGTGGTGACACTGTCCAAGGCCATTGGCGGTAGCCTGCCGCTGGCGGTGATGGTCTATCGCGATTGGCTGGACCAATGGTCGCCGGGTGCCCATGCCGGTACGTTCCGGGGTAACCAGATGGCCATGGCGGCGGGCTCGGCGGTCATCAATTATCTGGTAGAGCACCGTTTGTGCGAGCACGCCGAAGCCATGGGGCAACGGCTGCGTGGGCATCTGCTGCGTCTGCAGCAGGATTACCCGCAGTTGGGCGATATTCGTGGGCGCGGCTTGATGTTGGGTGTGGAGCTGGTGGCCCCGACGGGCGAGCGCGATACCCTGGGCCACCCGCCGGCGTGCCGCACCCTGGCGCCAAAGGTGCAGCGTGAGTGCCTGCGCCGTGGCTTGATTCTGGAGTTGGGTGGGCGCCATGGCGCGGTGGTGCGCTTCCTGCCGCCGCTGATCATCAGCGCCGAGCAGATCGACGACGTCGCCGGGCGTTTTGCCGAGGCGCTGCGCGCGGCGATTGGCTAAGCCCCCACCCTGTAGGAGCGGCCTTGTGTCGCGAAAGGGCCGCAAAGCGGCCCCAGGATTTGTGCTTCAAACTGATATCGCCGGGGC
>NZ_JABWRG010000091.1:0-21075 GCF_014268825.1 Pseudomonas sp. SWRI51
GTGCTCAGATCCTGGGGCTGCTCCGCAGCCCTTTCGCGACTCAAGGCCGCTCCTACACTGACCGCGTAGACGGCATCGATATGTGGATGGGCGAGCGCTGTGGGGTGGCGATAGCCTGCGATGCGCCGCCAAGGCGGCGCCCGATTTGAGCAGCAGCACAACTCTTACGCACTGCGCTCCAGCAAATCATGCAACTCGACAAACTGCTGGGTGAGCTTGTGCCGTGGTTCCAGGTGAATCAGCGGCAAGCTGGCGTGGTGCGACTCGCGCATCTTCACGGAACTGGTCAGGTACACCGGCAACACCGGCAAACCCTCGGCCACTAGCTCGTCGAGCATCTGTTGGGGCAGGCTGGCGCGGGCCTGGAACTGGTTGACGACGATGCCTTCTACCTCCAGCTCCTCGTT
The DNA here is from genome assembly GCF_014268825.1 of Pseudomonas sp. SWRI51. NCBI lineage: Bacteria > Pseudomonadati > Pseudomonadota > Gammaproteobacteria > Pseudomonadales > Pseudomonadaceae > Pseudomonas > Pseudomonas sp. SWRI51. Next base: position 408 of record NZ_JABWRG010000091.1, read on the forward strand.
GTGGTCTTCCTTGAGCTCGTCGATTTCGGCGAGCAGGCCATACAGCGCCTGGCGCGAGAAGCTGTCGCAATCGAAGGGTATCAGTACGCGATCAGCGGCAATCAGCGCCGAAACCGCATAAAAATTCAAGGCAGGCGGCGTATCGATGTAGATCCGGTCGTAGTCTTCGTCCAGCTCTTCAAGCAGTTTGCGCAGCTTGTTGATCTTGTGCTTGGCCTCAAGCTTGGGCTGCAGGTCGGCAAGCTCCGCCGTGGCCGTGACCACATGCAGGTTGTCGAACGGGGTTTCGTAGATATCGACCTTGTTCTTCTTCGAAAACGGGCCGCTGGACAGCGACTGCTTGAAAAAGTCGGCGATCCCCATGGGGATATCGTCGCCGGTAAGGCCGGTCAGGTACTGGGTCGAATTGGCCTGGGCGTCCAGGTCGATCAGCAGGGTCCGGTAGCCTTCACTGGCACTCACCGCTGCGAGATTACAGGCAATGCTCGACTTGCCTACGCCACCTTTCTGATTGAAAACCACGCGCCGCATGTCAGACCTCCGTGTATCAACGAATGCCCGAGTATGTGAGCAGTACCGGTGTTTAGCCAGCACCTTCGGGCGCATCCTGCCCCGCCAGCAACGCGGCAAAGGCATTGGCCATCGCCGAGCCCGGTGCTTCGCGGCGTACCAGCCAAACCGCCGTCATGGCCTGCTCGTCGAGCAAGGTGCGGTACACCACCCCATCGATGCGCATGCGCTGGAACGACGCCGGCAACACCGACACCCCAAGCCCCGCCGACACCAGCCCGATAATGGTCATCGCCTCGCCCGCCTCCTGGGCAAAGTGCGGGCTGAACCCGGCCTGGCGCGCCAGGCTCAGCAGTTGCGCATGCAAGCCACTGCCGTAGCTGCGAGGGAAAAACACGAACGGCTCGTGGGCCAGCGCCTGCATGTACAGGCCCTGCTCGCTGCCCGCTGCCAGCGGGTGCGAAGCGTTGAGCACGGCGACCAGCGGCTCGCGGAACAGCTCGGTACAGCGGATGCCCTCGGGCAATGGCAGGGGGCGCATCAAGCCCACCTCGATCGACTCGTCGAATACCGCCTGCACCACGTCGCGGCTGCTCATTTCCTTGAGGTTCAGGTGCACCGAGGGAAAGCGCTGGCGAAAGGCATGGATGGCACGGGGAATACGTGAGGTGAACGGTGCTGAGGAGGTGAAGCCGACCTTCATCTCGCCCAGCTCACCCAACTGCGCTCGTCGCGCCACATCTGCGGCTTTGTCTACCTGCGCCAGCACCTGCCGGGCCTCGTCGAGGAACAGCCGGCCTGCCTCGCTCAGCTCGACCCGGCGGTTGGTGCGCTCGAACAGGCGTGCACCCAGCTCTTGCTCAAGGGCCTGGATTTGCTGGCTCAGGGGAGGCTGCGAGATACCCAGTTGCTGGGCAGCACGGCCAAAGTGCAGCTCCTCGGCCACGGCGATGAAGTAGCGCAGGTGACGCAGTTCCATGCTTGCTCCAAACAAGTCGTAAAACGTCTTAAACAGGTCGAACAATATATTGGATGCAATCGTTAGTGAGCTATATGATTTTTCCATCGCAGCACCTGGCCCCGCGCCCGAGGTAAAACCCGTGAGATCCGCCGTAGCTCCCCTGCCCCTTCAAGCTGAACCCGCCCGCAGCGATATCTGGATCGAAAAAGGCACCCCCGCATTCATGAAGACCGTGCTGGCGCTGTTCAGCGGCGGTTTTGCGACCTTTGCCCTGCTCTACTGCGTGCAGCCGATGATGCCGCTGTTATCACAGGAGTTCGCCATCAATGCCGCGCAGAGCAGCCTGGTGCTGTCGGTGGCCACCGCCATGCTCGCCTTTGGCCTGCTGATCACCGGCCCTATATCCGACCGCATTGGGCGCAAGCCGGTGATGGTGTTCGCCCTGGCCTGCGCCGCGCTCGCCACGCTGGCCAGTGCAGTGATGCCGAGCTGGGAGCTGGTACTCGCCACGCGCGCGCTGGTCGGCCTGTCGCTGAGCGGCCTGGCGGCGGTGGCAATGACCTACCTGAGCGAAGAGATCCACCCACAACACATCGGCCTGGCGATGGGGCTGTATATCGGTGGCAATGCCATCGGCGGCATGAGCGGGCGGCTGATTACCGGCGTGCTGATCGACTTCGTCAGCTGGCACACGGCGATGCTGGTGATCGGCGGCCTGGCCCTGGTGGCAGCGGCGGTGTTCTGGAAAGTGCTGCCTGAGTCGCGCAATTTCCGCCCCCAGGCCATGAACCCGCGCAGCTTGCTCGATGGCTTCGTCATGCACTTCAAGGACGCCGGCCTGCCGTGGCTGTTCCTTGAAGCCTTCCTGCTGATGGGGGCCTTCGTCACCCTGTTCAACTACATTGGCTACCGGCTGCTGGCCGGGCCCTACCATATGAACCAGGCACTGGTCGGCCTCCTCTCGGTGGTGTACTTGTCGGGCATTTACAGCTCGGCGCAGGTAGGCGCCCTAGCGGACAGGCTAGGCCGGCGCAGGGTGTTCTGGGTAAGCATCGTGGTGATGGCTGGCGGCATGCTGATGACCCTGGCAAGCCCGCTTTCGATGATCATCGTCGGCATGCTGGTGTTCACCTTTGGCTTCTTTGGCGCGCACTCGGTGGCCAGCAGCTGGATCGGCCGCCGCGCGCTCAAGGCCAAAGGCCAGGCGTCGTCGCTGTACCTGTTCTGCTATTACGCGGGGTCGAGTGTGGCGGGTACGGCGGGCGGGGTGTTCTGGCACCACTGGGGCTGGAATGGCATCGGGCTGTTTATCGGCAGCCTGTTGGCGGTGGCGTTGCTGGTGGCGCTGCGGCTGAGCCGGTTGGCGCCTAAAGCATCCTGAAACTTCGTTACGCGGCCCGTGTAGGAGCGGCCTTGTGCCGCGAAGGGCTGCGGAGCAGCCCCTGGATATCCGCGTGATGCATAAATCCCGGGCCTGCTTCGCAGCCCTTTCGCGACACAAGGCCGCTCCTACACGAGGACGCGTCGCCTGTGGTTCAATCCGCGATCAGTTGATGATCTCGACGATGTCCACATCCACTTCACGGCTCATCAGGTGCTTTTCCACCTCGCCGGTCAGCTTGACCTTGGTCTTGTCGTTGAACGGGGTTGGCGGGAGGTCTTCGTTATCGATCTCGACAGTGATGGTGCCGGTGCTGTCCTTGAACTCGTATTTGTCGTCGTTGTTGATCTTCTTGATCACGTAGCCCTGCAGCACGACTGGAGTATCGTCAGCGGCTTTGTTGGCGGCAGCAACGGTGGTCACGGACTCGGCGCCTGGGCCTGTGTAGCTGGTAGCCAAGGCAGCGGTGCTGAACAGAGGGGCGAGAATGAGCGCGAGGTAGCGAGTTTTCATGATGATCGGTCCTGTTTGCGTTTTGATGGCCACAGATTACCGACGATCGCTGAATTGAAGCTTAATCCAGCCACAAGCCCGGTGCCGCTTGCGCAAGATCACGCAGAAGCGGCCCGGGGCGCTGCTGGTTTACGGGTGATACTTCGCCGACAACTCGTGCACGGCATTGATAAACACCCCGGCGTGCTCCGGGTCCACCTCAGGGGTGATGCCGTGGCCAAGGTTGAACACATGGCCGCTGCCATGGCCGTAGCTCTCCAGAATGCGCGCAACTTCCTTGCGGATGGCCGCAGGGTTTGCGTACAGCACGGTCGGGTCCATGTTGCCTTGCAGGGCAACCTTGTCACCGACACGGCGGCGGGCATCGCTGATTTCACACGTCCAGTCCAGGCCCAGGGCATCGGCACCGGCTTCGGCAATGCTCTCCAGCCACATGCCGCCGTTCTTGGTGAACAGAATGACCGGCACTTTGCGCCCGTCATGCTCGCGGATCAGGCCGCTGACGATCTTGCGCATGTAGGCCAGGGAGAATTCCTGGTATGCCGCCGCCGACAGGTTGCCGCCCCAGGTATCGAAGATCTGTACCGCCTGGGCACCGGCCAGGATCTGGCCGTTGAGGTAGCTGGTGACCGACTGGGCAAGCTTGTCCAGCAGCAGGTGCAGGGCCTCGGGGTTGTCGTAGGCCATGGCCTTGGTTTTACGGAAGTCCTTGGAGGAACCGCCTTCGACCATGTAGGTAGCCAGGGTCCACGGGCTGCCGGAGAAACCGATCAGCGGCACGCGACCATTGAGCTCGCGCCGGATGGTGCTGACCGCGTCCATCACGTAACCGAGGTCTTTCTGCGGGTCGGGGATGGGCAATGCTTCGATGTCTGCCAGGGTGCTGACGACCTTCTTGAAACGCGGGCCTTCGCCGGTTTCGAAGTACAGGCCCAGGCCCATGGCGTCGGGGATGGTGAGGATGTCCGAGAACAGGATCGCGGCGTCCAGCGGGTAGCGCTCCAGCGGCTGCAGGGTGACCTCGCAGGCGAACTGCGGGTTCATGCACAGGCTCATGAAGTCGCCGGCCTTGGCACGGCTGGCGCGATACTCCGGCAGATAGCGGCCGGCCTGGCGCATCATCCAGACCGGGGTGACGTCTACGGGTTGCTTGAGCAGCGCACGCAGGAAACGATCGTTCTTCAGGGCAGTCATGTCGGCATCCGGAAAAAAAGTGCGGGCATTTTCTCAGACGCGAGCACAAAAGGCACGGCCATGGCCATGCGTTTTGTCTATTGGATGCTTTGGGTCAAGCGTTCTTGTACACAAGGCCGCTCCTACAGTACCGCGACCCCTCAGACTTCCAGGTAGTCCAGGATGCCTTCAGCAGCCGTACGGCCTTCGAAGATCGCCGTCACCACCAGGTCCGAGCCACGCACCATGTCGCCACCGGCAAACACTTTCGGGTTGCTGGTCTGGTGCTTGAACTTGCCTTGCTCGGGCGCTACCACGCGGCCCTGGCTGTCCATCTGGATGCCATGCTGCTCGAACCACGGCGCCGGGCTCGGGCGGAAGCCGAAGGCGATCACCACGGCATCGGCCGGGAGGATTTCTTCGGAGCCCGGGATCGGCTCAGGGCTGCGGCGGCCACGGGCATCCGGCTCGCCGAGACGGGTCTCGACCACCTTCACGCCTTCAACCTTGTCCTCGCCAACAATGGCGATAGGCTGGCGGTTGTAGAGGAACTTGACGCCCTCTTCCTTGGCGTTCTTCACCTCTTTGCGCGAGCCAGGCATGTTCGCCTCGTCACGGCGATAGGCACAGGTTACCGCCTTGGCGCCTTGGCGAATCGAGGTGCGGTTGCAGTCCATCGCGGTGTCGCCGCCGCCGAGTACCACGACCTTCTTGCCCTGCATGTCGACGAAGTCTTCCGGCGACTTTTCAAAGCCCAGGTTGCGGTTGACGTTGGCGATCAGGAAGTCCAGCGCATCGTGAACACCTGGCAGGTCTTCACCCGGGAAGCCACCCTTCATGTAGGTGTAGGTGCCCATGCCCATGAACACCGCATCGTACTCGGCCAGCAGCTGCTCCATGCTGATGTCGCGGCCAATCTCGGTATTGAGGCGGAACTCGATGCCCATGCCGGTGAACACTTCGCGCCGATTGCTCAGCACGGTCTTCTCCAGCTTGAACTCAGGAATACCGAAGGTCAGCAGGCCACCGATCTCGGGGTTCTTGTCGAACACCACCGGGGTGACCCCGGCGCGCACCAGCACGTCGGCACAGCCCAGGCCAGCAGGGCCGGCACCGATGATGGCGACACGCTTGCCGGTCGGCTTGACCTTGGACATGTCGGGGCGCCAGCCCATGGCGAAGGCGGTGTCGGTGATGTACTTCTCGACCGAGCCGATGGTCACGGCGCCAAAACCGTCGTTCAGGGTGCAGGCACCCTCGCACAGACGGTCTTGCGGGCACACGCGGCCACACACTTCAGGCAGGGTGTTGGTCTGGTGCGAAAGCTCCGCAGCCGCCAGGATGTTGCCTTCGGACACCAGCTTCAACCAGTTGGGGATGAAGTTGTGGACCGGGCATTTCCATTCGCAATACGGGTTACCGCAGCCCAGGCAACGGTGCGCCTGCTCCACGGACTGCTGCGGCTTGAACGGTTCGTAGATTTCCACGAACTCCTTCTTGCGCTGGCGCAGCAGCTTTTTCTTCGGGTCTTTACGCCCCACTTCGATGAACTGGAAGTCGTTGCTCAGACGTTCAGCCATTTTTCAAAACCTCTTTACAGCAGCTGCAAGCGATTAGCTGCAAGCCACAAGACGATCACTTAAGCCGGGCAAACCTCGAACTGCTGTTACTTGCAGCTTGAGGCTTGCCACTTGCAGCTGTTTTTACTGCGGGTTGGCACGTGTGCTGGACAACAGTTGCTTGAGGTTGGCCGCCTTCGGCTTGACCAGCCAGAAGCGCCGCACATAGTCGTCCAGGTTCTCGGAGAGCTCACGCCCCCACTCACTGCCAGTCTCGTCTACATACTCGCCCAGGACCCGCGCCAGATGGCTACGGTAGGCCTCCATCGCCTCCCCACTGATGCGCTGGATTTCCACCAGCTCGTGGTTGAGTTTGTCGACAAAGGAGTTATCCATGTCGAGCACGTAGGCGAAACCGCCCGTCATGCCAGAACCGAAGTTGTAACCGGTCTTGCCCAGAACGCAGACAAAGCCGCCGGTCATGTATTCACAGCAGTGATCGCCGGTGCCCTCGACCACAGCGTGGGCGCCGGAGTTACGTACAGCGAAGCGCTCGCCGGCAGTACCTGCGGCAAACAGCTTGCCGCCGGTTGCGCCGTACAGGCAGGTGTTGCCGACAATGGCGCTGTGCTGGGTTGCGAACGGGCTGCCAGCAGGCGGCACGATGGTGACCTTGCCACCGGTCATGCCTTTGCCGACGTAGTCGTTGGCATCGCCTTCCAGGTGCAGGTTCAGGCCACCGGCGTTCCACACGCCGAAGCTCTGCCCGGCAGTGCCCTTGAAGCGGAAGCTGATCGGCTTGGCCGCCATGCCCTGGTTGCCGTACAGACGGGCGATTTCACCCGAGATACGCGCGCCGATGGAGCGGTCGCAGTTGCAGATGTCGAGGCTGAACTCGCCACCGGCCTGGTCGCGGATGGCCGGCAGGGCCATTTCGACCATCTTCTCGGCCAGCTCGCCCTTGTCGAACGGCGGGTTGTTTTCCACTTCGCAGAACTGCGGCTTGTCGGCCGGAATGTGAGAGCTGCCCAGCAGCGGGCTCAGGTCGAGGTACTGCTGGCGCTCGGTGTCACCTGGCAGCACGTCGAGCAGGTCGGTGCGGCCGATCAGCTCACCCAGGCTACGCACGCCAAGGCGCGCCAGCCATTCACGGGTTTCTTCGGCTACGAAGGTGAAGAAGTTGATCACCATATCGACGGTGCCGATGTAGTGGTCCTTGCGCAGCTTGTCGTTCTGCGTGGCAACGCCGGTGGCGCAGTTGTTCAGGTGGCAGATACGCAGGTACTTGCAGCCCAGGGCGATCATTGGCGCGGTGCCGAAGCCGAAGCTCTCGGCGCCGAGGATGGCTGCCTTGATCACGTCCAGGCCGGTTTTCAGGCCGCCGTCGGTCTGTACCCGTACCTTGCCGCGCAGGTCGTTGCCGCGCAGGGTCTGGTGGGTTTCAGCCAGGCCCAGTTCCCACGGGGCGCCAGCGTACTTGATCGAGGTCAGCGGCGACGCGCCGGTGCCGCCATCGTAGCCAGAAATGGTGATCAGGTCGGCATAGGCCTTGGCCACGCCTGCGGCGATGGTACCAACGCCGGCCTCTGCAACCAGCTTGACCGACACCAGCGCCTGCGGGTTGACCTGCTTGAGGTCATAGATCAGCTGCGCCAGGTCTTCGATCGAGTAGATGTCGTGGTGCGGCGGCGGCGAAATCAGCGTGACGCCCGGCACTGCATAACGCAGCTTGGCGATCAGGCCGTTGACCTTGCCGCCAGGCAGTTGCCCGCCTTCGCCGGGCTTGGCGCCCTGTGCAACCTTGATCTGCAGCACTTCGGCGTTGACCAGGTACTCGGGGGTGACGCCGAAGCGGCCGGTGGCCACCTGCTTGATTTTCGAGCTGCGGATGGTGCCGTAGCGCGCCGGGTCTTCACCGCCTTCACCGGAGTTGGAACGCGCACCCAGGCGGTTCATCGCCTCGGCCAGGGCTTCGTGAGCCTCTGGCGACAACGCACCCAGCGAGATACCGGCCGAGTCGAAGCGCTTGAGGATTGCCTCCAGCGGCTCGACCTGCTCCAGCGCCAGCGGCTGTTCGGCCTCTTTGACTTTCAACAGGTCGCGGATCATCGACACCGGGCGCTTGTCGACCAGCGTGGTGTATTCCTTGAACTTGGCGTAGTCGCCCTGCTGCACAGCGGCCTGCAGGGTGTTGACCACGTCCGGGTTGTAGGCGTGGTATTCACCGCCATGCACGAACTTGAGCAGGCCGCCTTGCTGGATCGGCTTGCGCGCGCTCCAGACTTCGGCGGCGAGCAGCTTCTGGTCGTTTTCCAGGTCGACGAAACGCGCGCCCTTGATGCGGCTGGACACGCCCTTGAAGCTCAGGCCAACCACTTCCTCGGCCAGGCCAATGGCTTCGAACAGCTGCGCGCCACGGTACGAGGTAATGGTGGAGATACCCATCTTCGACAGGATCTTCAGCAGGCCCTTGGAGATGCCTTTGCGGTAGTACTTGAACACCTCGTCCAGATCGCCCAGCACTTCGCCGGTGCGGATCAGGTCGGCCAGCACCTCGTAAGCGAGGTACGGGTACACCGCCGAGGCGCCGAAGCCCAGCAGCACGGCAAAGTGGTGTGGGTCACGGGCAGTGGCGGTTTCGACCAGGATGTTGCTGTCGCACCGCAGGCCCTGCTCGGTCAGACGGTGGTGCACTGCACCCACGGCAAGCGAGGCATGCACCGGCAGTTTGCCCGGCGCGATGTAACGGTCGCTCAGCACCAGCTGGGTCTTGCCGCTGCGCACCGCTTCTTCGGCCTGATCGGCGATGTTGCGGATGGCAGCTTCCAGGCCGACGCCTTGCTCGTAGTTGAGGTCGATCAGCTGGCGGTCGAAGCCTTCGCGCTCCAGGTTCATCAGCGAACGCCACTTGGCGGGCGAGATCACCGGGGAGCTGAGGATAACCCGCGAGGCGTGCTCTGGGGATTCCTGGAAGATGTTGCGCTCGGCGCCCAGGCAGATTTCCAGCGACATCACGATCGCTTCGCGCAGCGGGTCGATCGGCGGGTTGGTGACCTGGGCGAATTGCTGGCGGAAGAAGTCGAACGGCGAGCGCACGCGCTGCGACAGCACCGCCATCGGCGTGTCGTCACCCATCGAACCGACCGCTTCCTGGCCCTGCTCGCCGAGTGGGCGCAGTACCTGGTCACGTTCCTCGAAGGTTACCTGGAACATCTTCATGTATTGCTTGAGCTGGTCAGCATCGTAGCTGGCCGCGCCCTGGTCATCGGTCAGCGTCGCCTGGATACGCGTGGCGTGCTGACGCAGCCAGCGCTTGTAGGGGTGGCGCGACTTCAGGCGGTTGTCGATGGCATCGGTGTCGAGGATCTGCCCGGTCTCGGTGTCCACGGCGAGGATCTGCCCTGGGCCGACACGGCCTTTGGCAACCACGTCTTCAGGCTGGTAGCCCCACACGCCGATTTCCGAGGCGATGGTGATGTAGCCGTTGGTGGTGGTGACCCAGCGCGCCGGGCGCAGGCCGTTGCGATCGAGCAGGCACACCGCGTGGCGGCCTTCGGTCATGACGATACCGGCCGGGCCGTCCCACGGCTCCATGTGCATGGAGTTGTATTCGTAGAAGGCGCGCAGGTCGGCGTCCATGGTCTCGACGTTCTGCCATGCTGGCGGCACCAGCATGCGCACGCCACGGAACAGGTCGATGCCGCCGGTCACCATCAGCTCCAGCATGTTGTCCATGCTCGAAGAGTCGGAACCGACGCGGTTGACCAGCGGGCCGAGCTCTTCGAGGTCGGGGATCTGGTCGTTGGCGAACTTGGTGCGACGGGCCATGGCCCAGTTGCGGTTGCCGGTAATGGTGTTGATCTCGCCGTTGTGGGCGAGGAAGCGGAACGGCTGCGCCAACGGCCATTTCGGCAGGGTATTGGTGGAGAAGCGCTGGTGGAACACGCAGATTGCGGTTTGCAGGCGCTCGTCACTGAGGTCTGGGTAGAACGCCGCAAGATCGCGCGGCATCATCAGGCCTTTGTAGATGATGGTCTTGTGCGAGAAGCTGCAGATGTAGTGGTCGGCGTCGTGGGCGTTGGCCACGGACGAGCGGCGACGGGCACTGAACAGCTTGATCGCGAATTCCTGATCGCTCAGGCCTTCGCCGCCAATGAACACCTGTTCGATCTGCGGCAGGCGCTCAAGGGCCAGGCGGCCCAGCACGCTGGTGTCGATCGGAACCTTGCGCCAGCCAACCAGCGCAAGGCCGGCGTTGGCGATTTCGCGGTTCATGTTGGCGCGCGCAGCTTCGGCTTTGACCGGGTCCTGGTTGAAGAACACCATGCCGACGGCGTACTGCTTGGGCAGCTCGACGGCAAAGTGTTCCTGGGCCATGGCACGCAGGAATTGATCGGGCTTCTGCATGAGCAGACCGCAACCGTCGCCGGTCTTGCCGTCGGCGTTGATACCGCCGCGGTGGGTCATGCAGGTCAAGGCCTGCATGGCGGTTTGCAGAAGGTGGTGGCTCGGTTCGCCCGTCATATGGGCGATCAGGCCAAAACCACAGTTGTCCTTGAATTCTTCGGGATGGTACAGACCTGTTTTCATAGACACTTTCTCACCAGGTTCACCTCTCAACCGGAGGCAAATCTCTTTTTTAACAACCACTTACCATCCACGCCGATCAAACGCCAGCTTTTTTGCGGTGGCCATGGAAAACCATTGTTGCACAGCGACAGCGATGCCCACAAATTTTCATGTCTCACCATTGAAAATTTATGTCGCAATTTTGAATGTTTTTGCGCCATTAGCCGTGATAGCGGCTTGGCTTGAGTCTGAAGCGTTTCAGCCATGACTGCAAGGAAGGGCTTGTGGCCGGCAGTCTGGGACAGAAAAGCCTGCCGCGCTCAGGCGCAGCAGGCTAGTTGAAAGCTGGAAGTCGCTCAGCAACTGGGCGGCGGGGGTGATGCCGCCCGGAAGGTTATCAGCGGGCCGTGGCCAGCTCTTGTTGGACGCTGCCGACGGTACGTGGCCAAGGTTTACCAGCCTGGACCTTGGCTGGCAAGTTCTTGATGGCAGCAGCAGCGGCGTCACGGCTGGCGAAGTTGCCATAGGTGACTACATAAAGCGGCTTGCCCTGCAGATTTTTACGGAAGTAGCGATAGTCGCCACCCTGCGCCTTGACGAACGCCTGGGCCGACGCTTCGGAGCTGGTACCAAAGATCTGCACCACGTAATTACCGGCTTTCTGGCCGCTGTACCAGCTGCTGTTGCCAGCGCCGCCAGCTGCGGGTTTTTCTGCAGGCTTGGCTGAAGCGACCTGGGTTGGCGCGGCTGCCGGCTTGGCAGGTGCAACCGGCTTGACTGGCTGGGTTGCGACCGGTTTTTGCGCTGGCGCAACCGGCGTTGTTGTCACAGGTTGTGCCGGAGTCGGCGCAGCGCTTGCCGTGGCGCCTTGCGGCGGGGCAATGGTGGTCACGGTTGGCGGCACGGCGGCAGACGGTGCCGACGGCTGTAGCTCGGTGTTGCCTGCTGGGCCGGCTTCATCACCTTCACCCATGCCGGCGGCCTGGGCCAGCGGCTCGCGCATGACCGGTTGCGACTGGCCGACCAGCGGCAGCGGCATTGGCTGCGAGGAGCCGGAGAATTCGATATTGGGCGCGCCATTGCCCTGTTGCCCCAATGGCAGTTGGGCCTGGGCAGCAGGCGCCTCGGTCGGCGCCTTGTCGCCCTTCTTCGGCATCAGGACTGCTGCGCCAACGGCGACCACGACCACTGCAGACAGCGCAAGCACGTGTTTCTTAGGCATTTTGAACCCCATGGATGGTCGCTTGACCGTGGTGCGGCTGGCGATCATGGCTTCGATCAAGGTATCGCGGGCAACCTGGTTGATGGTCCCAGGCCACCCGTCGGAGTTTTCGTGGATGTCGGCGATCTGCTCGCGGGTGAACACGTCGATACCCCGGCCAGCCCCTTCCAGGCGCTGCTCCATGTACTCGCGCGTTTCATCCTCGCTGTAGGGTGCCAGTTCGATGACATGGAAGCGCTCTTCCTCGAACTGCAACTCGTCCAGCGCGGCAATCAGCGACGGCTCACCGAACAGGAACACGTGCGGACGCCCTTCCGCGACGCCTGCCGCCAACTCCAGCAACGCTTGGAGTGCCGAGTCATCAAGTTGTTCCGCATCGTCTACCAGCAAGTAGACTTCCTGGCCGGTCAGCGCCAGTTGCACCACCTGCGAGAGGATCGGCTGTACCGCGGCTTCGCCGACGTTCAGCGACTGCGCGACCTGGCCCAGTACACCGGCAGCCCCCACCGCGCCACGCGCGGAAATCACCACGCTTTGCACCGACTGCTTGTTGGTGCTGGCCACCAGGGCCTGGCGCAGCAGCGTCTTGCCGCTGCCCACAGGGCCGGTAACCACCAGCATCAGCTGGCTGTAGCGCGCCAAGTGGTGCAATTGCCCAAGCACCGGCTTGCGCTGGGCGGGGAAGAACTTGAAGCCAGGCACTCGCGGTGCGAATGGATCATGGCTCAGCTGGTAATGATCGAGAAACGCCTCATCGGCATGCAGACTGGTCATTGCGTTGTCACAACCTCAAAGCTGGGCCACGATCGCGCGGTAATCCGCTGCCAACGTGGCCTGAAGAACCTCTGTCGGATAGTCGTCAGTGACGACGGCTTCGCCCATCTGGCGCAACAGCACCAGGCGCAGGCGCCCATCGAGCACTTTTTTGTCGACCGCCATATGCTCCATGAAATGCGCCGGGGTCATTTCCTGTGGTGGCACCACCGGCAATCCTGCATCCTGCAGCAGGCGAATTCCGCGATCGCGCTCGGGCTGGTCGATCCAGCCAAGGCGCATCGACATCTCCAGGGCCATCACCGTACCCGCTGACACCGCTTCGCCGTGCAGCCAGACGCCGTAACCCATGTGTGTTTCGATGGCATGGCCAAACGTATGGCCAAGGTTGAGCGTGGCGCGCACACCGGACTCGCGTTCATCGGCACCGACCACTGCGGCCTTGGCGGCGCAGGAGCGGCGGATGGCCTCGGTCAGTGCCACGCTGTCCAGGCCGCGCAGGGCCTGCATATTGTCTTCGAGCCAGCCGAGAAACGGCTTGTCGCAGATCAGACCGTACTTGATGACCTCGGCAAGGCCTGCCGACAGCTCGCGAGCGGGCAGCGTCTTGAGGGTGGTGGTGTCGATCAGCACGGCGTTGGGCTGATAGAACGCACCCACCATGTTCTTGCCCAGCGGGTGGTTGATGCCCGTCTTGCCACCCACCGAGGAGTCGACCTGTGACAGCAGCGTGGTCGGCACCTGGATGAAGTCGACGCCACGCTGGTAGCAGGCAGCGGCAAAACCGGCCATGTCGCCGATTACGCCGCCCCCGAGGGCAATCACGGTGGTGCGCCGGTCATGGCGCGCGGTCAGCAGCGCATCGAAGACCAGTTGCAGGGTTTCCCAGTTCTTGAAGGCTTCGCCGTCGGGCAACACCACTGGCAGCACCGACCGGGCGCCCAGGGCCTTGCTCAGACGCTCCAGGTACAGCGGAGCGACGGTTTCGTTGGAAACGATGGCGACCTGCCGGCCGGCGATATGCGGCGCCAGCAGCTCGGGCTGGTCCAGCAGGCCCTCGCCAATGTAGATGGGGTAGCTACGCTCGCCCAGGTCGACCTTCAATGTCTGCATGTGTCCCCACAATGTACTTGGGCGCGGTGCCATCAATGCAGCAGCGCGCGGTGACGTTCAACCCCGTCTCGGCGTTGGTCGCCGAGCATAGACCCCCGCTTAGCGGGGCGGCAACCTGTGCAACTGATCGAGGATTTCGAGCACCACCATGCGCGGCGGCCGTTCGTCGGTTTCCACGATCACATCGGCGATTTCGCGATACAGCGGGTCGCGCGCTTCCAGCAAGGCACGCAAGGTGGCCTCTGGGTTGGCGGTGCGCAGCAGCGGCCGGTTGCGGTCGCGGGCAGTGCGCCCGACCTGCTGTTCGACCGAGGCGTGCAGGTAGATAACCCGCCCGCCAGCGTGCAGCGCGGCGCGGTTGGCAGCACGCATGACTGCACCGCCGCCCGTGGCCAGCACTACGCCGTCGAGTTCGCAGAGCTCGGCGATCATCGCCTGCTCACGGTCACGAAAGCCCGGCTCGCCTTCCTTGTCGAAGATCCACGGGATATTGGCGCCGGTCCGCAGCTCGATTTCCTTGTCGGAATCTTTGAACAGCAGGCGCAGCTCTTTGGCCAACAGGCGCCCGATGGTGCTCTTACCGGCACCCATGGGCCCTACAAGTATCAAATTTCGCACAGAATCAACGACTCACAGCAATCGCCTGGTCACTCATGATACGCGGAGTCAGGAAGACCAGCAGCTCGGATTTTTTCTCTTGTAATGCATCGCGTCGAAACAGCCGCCCAACATACGGCAGATCGCCAAGAAATGGCACCTTGTCCACCACATTGTTCTGCGACGTCGAGTAGACGCCACCAATCACAATGGTCTCGCCATCATCCACACGAACCTTGGCGTTTACCTCGTTCTTGCGGATCGGCGGCACATTGTTCAAGGCATTGACGAAATCGGGCTCATCCTTGGTAACCCGCACCGCCATCAGCACCTTGCCGTCCGGGGTGATCTGCGGCGTCACCTCAAGCGATAGCGAGGCCTCGCGAAAGGAAATGGAGGTGGCGCCGCTTTTAGTGGTTTCCTGGTAGGGCACCTCGGTGCCTTTGAGAATGCGCGCGGTTTCCTTGTCGGCGGTGACTACCTTGGGCTGGGAGATAATCTCGCCGTTACCGCTTTTTTCCATGGCACTGAGCTCAAGGTCCAGCAGCACATCGCTGCGCAACAAACCAACGCCCAGCGCGGAGCTTGCGCGATCCACCCCCAGGTCAACGAACAGGTCGCTGCCAAGGCGCGCGCCTTGCCCATAAAGGTTGCGACCCCAACGCACACCTAACGCCCGCTCGTAATCCACCCCCGCCTCGACAATGCGCGCCTCGATCATGACTTGGCGCACAGGCACATCCAGCTCGGTGACAAGCTTGCGGATTTCGACCAGCCGGCTCGCCGGCTGCGCGACCACCAGCGTATTGGTGCGTGCATCCACGCTGATGCTGCCGCGCCCGGCCAGAATGCCATCATCGGCCAGGCTGGCCAGCAGCAGCTCGGCCAGCTCCCCGGCCTTGGCGTGATGGATGGCGATCAGTTCGCGCCGCACAGGCTCCTGCTCCAGGTAGACGCCCTGCCCCGCCAGCTCGGCAAGCGGCGCCACCAGCATGACGCCACCCTCCATGCGCCGCCCCAGGCCTTTGCTGCGCAGCACCATGTCCAGCGCCTGCTCCCACGCCACCTGCTCAAGGCGCAGGGTGATGCGGCCCTGTACGGTATCGCTGGCCACCAGGTTGATGCCGGCAAAATCGGCCATTACCTGCAACACCGAACGTACATCCACATCCTGGAAGTTCAGCGACATGGGTTCAGCCTTCGATAGCCCCGCCTTCGAGCCCGTCGACAGCATCAGCAGCAGTGTCAGCATTGCGAGTTTCAACGTCATCCATGACCTCCCCTTGCGCACCCGTCACGAGTGCCAGAAACCGTGACCGCTCCTGCCAGCCGCCGGCGATATAAAGCCGCTCGCGCACTTCCATTTGCTGCGCATCGATTCGCACCACACGCCCATCATCGCGGCCAAGGCGCTGGCCTTCTTGCACCCGATGCAGCCGCCCTGCCGCCTGCACCAGGGCCTGATGACGGCCGTCGCGCGACAAGCTGCCCACCATGGCCAGTTGTTCCAGCGGCATGCGCCCCAGCCCGCCATCGGGTTCGCTGAATGACCATGGCTTGAAGGGGTCGAATGGCCTGCGCACGACCACCGCCTGCGCGGGGTCATCAGCGAGCGAAGCCGGGGCCGGCAGCGCCTCTGCGGCGCGGTACACCTGCAGGTGCAACTGCGCAGTAACCAGGCCTTGCGAGTTATCCACACCCGCCAGGCTGATACGGGTGACCTGCAACAGACGCAACCGCCGCAGGCTCTGCTCGACCCACGCGCGCAGCGACGGGTAGTGGCCCACCACCTGGATATCCAGCGGCAGGCGGTGATAGCCAGGGCCAGGCTGCTGCTCGGCCAGCACATCGACGCGCTCGAAAACCAGCCCATGCTCGTGCCCCGACAGGGCCAACTGGTCCAACAGGTCGCTCATGCCCTCCCCTGCATCGAGCCGCCAGCGCGCCTCTTGCAGCATCTGCCGGGCCCGCTGCAACGCCAGGCGCTCGCCGTCAAGCTCGACCAATTCCGTCCTGCGCTCGGCAAGGCTTTGCAACGCACTCTGTTCAAGCACCTGGGCCTCACGCAGCTGCTGCCCGGTTTCGCGCAAAACCGAGGCCCAGCCGACAGCGCCGACTGCCAATATCGACAGCGCCAGCGCCGACACCCTGAACAGACGCGAACGCACGACCAACCCACGCCAATCCAGTGCCAGCAGCGCTTTCACGGGGCAGGCACCTGAGCCAGCAGCAGAAACTCATCGCCCGTTGCCCGCTGGCGCAAAAACACCACTTCAAGCCCTGCGGCAACGCCTCTTGCCTCAAGCTCGCGCATCAACTGCGCGACCACCGATGGCGACGCTGCCAGCCCGCCCAGGCGCAGCCTGCCGGCTTCCAGGCTCAGCTCGGTCAACTGCGCACCGCTGGGCATGCTGTGCTCCAGGCCCTCAAGCAAATCAGACAGCACAGATTGCCCGGCCCTGAGCTGGGCCAGCGCCCTGTGCTCGGCAAGCACCGTTTCGCGCTCGGTACGCAGTTCAGCGCCTGCCGCCAACTGGGCGTCCAGCGCACTCAACTGGGCCTGACTTTCAACCAATGCTGCAAACTGCCGCGCCAGCCGCGCCCGCGCCATTTGGTCGAGCAGCAGCATAGCCAGGAGCGCCACAACCAGGCTGGCAACCACACCGCATTGAAAACGCCGCACCGCCGACGCGCGCTGACGCTCGCGCCACGGCATCAGGTTGATGCGAATATTCATCGCAGCCCTCCCATGGCCAAGCCACAGGCCAATGCCATGCCTGGGGCAGCACCCAGTCCCGCTGGCAGCACGGCCAGGCGGCAGGCAATACCCAGCCGCTGTGTCAGGCGCTGGGCACCGGCGGTGTCGGCGCCATCACCGGCGAGCACCACGCCTTGCAACTGCCCGCAGGCGGCCCCCAGCAAACGCGCCAGCTCATCGACCCAGCACGAGGCAGCGCCAAGCGGTAGTTGCTGACGTGTAGGCAACAGGCTTTGCGCCCAGAGATGCAGCACCAGCTTGTCTGCCTCCAGCTGCACCAGCGCCCAGCCGGCAGCGTCCTCGGCCAGCAACGCCCGGCGCAAGGCGAAGCTGTCGACCTCCATGGCTACCAGCTCCAGACCCGCCTCGCCAAACAGTGCTTCAAGGGGTTCAAGCTGGCTTTGCCGACACCCGGCTACCACCACATCCACCAAGCCGGGATCGCAGCGGGATGCGCCGACCACCTGGAAATCCAGGGCCAGATCATCGATGGGGAATGGAAACAACTGGTCTGCCTGGCCAAGCAGGTGGGTCTCGATGTCCTGCACGTGGGTGCCCTGGGGTAACTGGCACAGCTTGCAGATGACCTGCGAGGCAGGCAGCGCCAAGGCAACCTTGCGCTGGGCCGTGGCGCAGCGACGGTGGGCCTGCACCAGCGCTTGCGCCAGTTGCGCACCACCGCCCGGTGCGGCCAGCGCCTGACAGGCCCAGCCGGTGACCTGGCAACGGCCGCGATGGCGGCGGACCTGCAGCATTTTTATGGCATTGGCGGTGATTTCTACCCCCAACAATGAACCGGCATCCCTGCCAAGCCGTCCAAGCATGTCATGTTGCTCCCTGATCGCCCGCAACCGCTGCTGCCATGGCAGCAGGCAGCGGTGGCGAGGGCCCGCCGGCTAACCCGGCAGGGCGAAAACTGCTTATAATGGCCGGCGTTTTTTCCTGTCCGCCGGCCCGCGTGCAATCCACCCCTCAACCTGGACACCCAAAAGCCTTGATACGCCTGCTGAAGTTCTTCTGGTGGTCTTTTGTCGCAGTCATCTGCGCGCTCGTACTCGGTGTGAGCGGTGCGTTTCTGTATCTTAGCCCCAACCTCCCGTCGGTCGATTCGCTCAGAAGCGTCCAGTTGCAAATCCCGCTGAGGGTGTACAGCAGCGACGGCAAGCTGATTGCCGAGTTTGGCGAAATGCGCCGCTCGCCAATCAAGTTCCAGGAAATTCCCCCACAGTTCATACAGGCGCTTCTGTCAGCCGAGGACGATAACTTCCTCAACCACTACGGCGTCGACCCGAGCAGCCTGATGCGCGCCGCGACGCAACTGGTCAAGTCCGGGCACATCCAGACCGGCGGCAGCACCATCACCATGCAGGTGGCGAAGAACTTCTTCCTCTCCAGCGAACGCAGCTTCTCGCGCAAGACCAACGAGATTTTGCTGGCCCTGCAGATCGAGCGTGAGCTGACCAAGGACGAGATCCTCGAGCTCTACGTCAACAAGATCTACCTGGGCAACCGCGCCTACGGCATCGATGCCGCTGCGCAGGTGTACTACGGCAAGTCGATTCGTGACGTCAGCCTCGCGCAAATGGCGATGATCGCCGGCCTGCCCAAGGCGCCGTCGCGCTTCAACCCACTGGCCAACCCGGTGCGCGCCAAAGAACGTCGCGACTGGATTCTCGGGCGCATGTACAAGCTCGGCAAAATCGACCAGGCCAGCTACCAGACCGCCCTCGCCGAGCCGCTGAACGCCAGCTATCACGTGCCGACCCCGGAAGTGAACGCGCCCTACGTCGCCGAAATGGCCCGTGCCGAAATGGTTGGCCGCTATGGCAGCGAGGCCTACACCGAAGGTTTCCGCGTCACCACCACGGTGCCGAGCGACATGCAACAAATCGCCAACAGCGCGGTGCTCAACGGCCTCTCCCAATACGATGAACGCCATGGCTACCGCGGCCCTGAGTCGCGCTTCCCGGGTAAAACCCGCGCCGCGTGGCTGCAAGAGCTGGCCAAGCAGCGCCCGCTGGGCGGCCTCGAGCCTGCCATCGTCACTGAAGTGACTAAAACCGGGCTGAAAGTCATGACCCGCAGCGGCCTGGAAGACACTGTCGCCTGGGACACCATGAAGTGGGCACGGCCGTTCCTGAACACCAATTCCATGGGCCGTATGCCGCAGTCGCCTGCCGACGTGGCACAGGTCGGCGACCTGGTACGCCTGCAACGCCTGGAAGACGGCAAGCTGAAGTTCAGCCAGGTACCGGGCGCGCAGAGCGCACTGGTAACCCTCGACCCCTACAACGGCGCTATCCGTGCACTGGTGGGCGGCTTCTCGTTCGAGCAGAGCAACTACAACCGCGCCATGCAGGCCAAGCGCCAGCCGGGCTCGAGCTTCAAGCCGTTCGTCTACAGCGCGGCCCTCGATAGCGGCTACACCGCCGCCAGCCTGGTCAACGACGCGCCCATCGTGTTCGTCGACGAATACCTGGACAAGGTCTGGCGCCCGAAGAACGACACCAACACCTTCCTTGGCCCGATCCGTATGCGCGAAGCGCTGTACAAGTCGCGCAACCTGGTTTCGATCCGCCTGCTGCAAGCCATGGGCGTTGACCGCACCATCGACTACATCGCCAAGTTCGGCTTCAACAAGCAGGACCTGCCGCGCAACCTGTCGCTGGCGCTGGGCACTGCGACGCTGACGCCGATGGAAATCGCCACCGGTTGGAGCACCTTCGCCAACGGCGGTTACAAGATCAGCCCGTACCTGATCCAGCAAATCGACAGCCGCAGTGGCGAGACCCTGTTTGTCGCCAACCCGCCGAGCGTGCCGCAGGGCAATCAGGACCAGGCCGGCACTGCCGCCCCCGAGCAGCCAATCAGCGTTGCGCCAATGCCAGGCGAAAGCGCCCCGGCCCAGGCAGCGCAGGTTCCGGCAGTCGCCGAGCGCATCGTCGACGGGCGGACCACCTACATCCTCACCAGCATGCTGCAGGACGTGATCAAGCGCGGTACCGGCCGCCGGGCCATGGCCTTGGGCCGCAACGACCTGGCAGGCAAGACCGGCACCACCAACGAGTCGAAGGACGCCTGGTTCTCCGGTTACAACGCGGACTACGTGACGACTGTCTGGGTCGGCTTCGACCAGCCAGAAACCCTGGGCCGGCGCGAATACGGCGGCACCGTGGCGCTGCCGATCTGGATGGACTTCATGGGCCCGGCGCTCAAGGGCAAGCCCGAGCATGCCCCGGCTGAGCCGGAAGGCATTCTCAGCCTGCGGGTCGACCCGGTCAGTGGCCGCGCGGCCACCCCGAGCACGCCGAATGCCTACTTCGAGCTGTTCAAAGCCGAGGATTCGCCGCCATCGGTGGACGAACTGGGCAACGGTTCAGCCCCTGGCAGCCCGCTGCCAGCGGACGAAGCCGCGCCGATGGATCTGTTCTAAGCCACAGGCAACACTGCCTGGTGTAGGAGCGGCCTTGTGTCGCGAAAGGGTCGCGCAGCGGCCCCGAGATTTTGGCCTCATGCAAAATCGCCGGGGCCGCTGCGC